>JAPSHL010000291.1 GCA_031179905.1 Bacillus sp. (in: firmicutes)
ACAGCAAGCGCACTTGCCACAAGCTGATGATGCGCTGCTTGATATTTCACCTGCTTTTTATCTTCACCCTCTTTAAATACAAGGCCTGCCCCCACAAACGGCAAGTGGAGAAGCATGTTGATTTCATTAAAGGTCATCCAGTACTTCACTTTATTTTTATAGCGGTTGAAAAGAGTTATTGCATATTTTTCGAAAAATCCAACAAGCTTGCGGCTTCGCCAGCTGCCGTAATTTTCTACCAAGTTAACAGGCACATCGAAATGAGCGATTGTCACAACTGGTTCAATCCCATGTTTAATCAACTCATCAAACAAATCATCATAAAATTTAAGCCCTGCCTCGTTCGGTTCCGTATCATCACCATTTGGGAAAATTCTTGCCCAAGAAATCGATAAACGCAAAGCTTTGAAACCCATTTCTGCAAATAAAGCAATATCCTCCTTATAACGGTTATAAAAGTCAATTGCTTCATGTGATGGATAGAACTCACCCTCAATTGGTTCATAAGAAGTCAGATTCCCCATCATAATATCCCATCTTTTTTTGCCCGTCGGCAGGAGATCAACTGTTGTTAAACCCTTTCCGTCCGCAAGATACGCTCCTTCTGCTTGGTTTGCAGCAATCGCGCCGCCCCATAAAAATCCTTTTTGAAATGCCATTACATTTCTCCTCCTTCATATTTTGTACAGGTTGGCAAGGAGCGCACCGCTCCTTGCTTCCCAGTCTTTAGCTTTTATTTTACATCTAGTTTGAGTAACTCATCCACTGTCGTAACTTGTTTTTTATTAGTTAGTTCTATGCTGTAATCCTTATAGTTTGTTACAACAACAGGAGTTGTTAAAAGCTTTCCTTCTTTGCGGATTTCTTCGATATCAAACTCAATTAACAACTGGCCCTTTTCTACATATTCCCCTTGCACTGTATGTGCTTTAAAGTACTTTCCTTCAAACTGAACAGTGTCCATTCCGATATGAATTAAGATGTCAGCACCGGAATCTGTTGTAATACCAATCGCATGATTTGTCGGGAAAAGTGCTGAAACCGTACCAGATACTGGCGCATACAGTTTTCCTTCTGTCGGTTCGATTGCTAAACCATAACCTAAAGCGCCTGTTGAAAATGCTGCATCTTCCACTTCTGATAATGCTTTTACTTCCCCATGTAAAGGACTTGTAATCACTTCTTGCTGGACAATTGCCGCAGCTACTTCATTAGAAGCAGCCTTTACTTCTGAATTTGTGCTGTTTTTCTGTTCTTTGCCGATTCCCCCAAACAAATATGTTAGAATGAAAGCAACAACGAAAGCTACCACAATTGAGATAAGTGCTCCCCATAGATCCATACCAAGCCCGTCAGGACTAATGTATGATGGTATTCCAAAAATTCCAAGACCGCCAATAATGTAACCCTTTACATTAGCAAGACCTAAAATAGCTCCACCTGCAGCAGCACCGATACAGCTGATGATAAACGGTTTCTTTAATGGTAATGTAATCCCGTATATCGCTGGCTCTGTTACACCAAAGATACCGGAAATAAATGCTGGAATGCTCAATGATTTCAATTTTTTATCTCTTGTTTTAATTAAGATTGCAAGAACTGCACCAATTTGTGCAAATGATGCTGCAAAAACAGTCGCTAAAATTGTATCGAAGCCCATTGTTGCCACGTTGTTGATTGCAATTGGCACTAAGCCCCAATGAAGACCGAAAATAACGATTACTTGCCATAATCCGCCAAGCAAAATACCTGCGATAACTGGACTCAAGTTATAAAGGAATAGTGAACCTGCACCGATCAAGCTGCTTGCCCATGTTGCAATCGGTCCGATAATCATAAATGTTAATGGAATGACAATTAATAATGTTAATAATGGCACTACAAATGTTTTAATAACATCTGGAATAAAGGAACGAAGCCATTTCTCGACTTTAGCTGCAAAGAATGTAGACAGAATAATTGGTATAACTGATGATGAATAAGACATTAAAATGACTGGAATCCCTAAAAATGTTACATGAATTGGTGATTCAAACATCGTACCTGAAAATAGAGTGTAAAGCGGTTCTCCTGTTGTTAATGTCGAAAGGGTCGGATACACTAATGCAGCTCCAATTGCCATTCCGATAAACGGTGTACCGCCGAATTTTTTAATTGCTGTATATCCTAAGAAGATTGGTAAGAAATAAAACAAAGCATCGCCGGCTGCGTTTAAGATTTGATAGGTGCCGGAAGTATTTGTTAACCAGCCTAGTGCTACAAATAGTGCATTAAAGCCTTTAATCATACCAGATGCAGCTAATACACCAAGAACTGGAGTAAAGATGCTTGAAATCATATCAATAAAGCGGCTGAATAGGGAACCTTTAGGTCCTTCTTCTGTTTCATCCACTTGCTCTTGTCCTTGAAAACCACCAACTGTCACAACTGCTTTATACACATCAGGCACATGGTTGCCAATGACCACCTGATATTGTCCTCCGCTTTTCATAACAGTGACTACATCATCCATATTTTTTATTACCTCTGTATTCGCCTTTCCTTCATCCTTAAGCTTAAAACGAAGGCGTGTAATACAATGGACAACATTGGAAACGTTTTCTTTTCCGCCTACATTAGAAATAATATCTTTTGCCAGCTGCTCATATTTCATTTTTGACCCTTCCTTCTTTTATCTATTTTTGGATTTTGACAAATAAAAAACCTGAGCCCACTAAACCACACTTTAAAAGCGTGTTCTAGTCAGTTCAGGTTATGCCCACTTAAGGTAACATTCCATCTAGGAACTTATTAAGTTGTTATTTGATAGGTTTAATTTATCATGAGAACGATTCCATGTCAACGCTTTCAATTAAAATATTTTTATAAATTTAGTTGCTATTAAACTAATAAGGTTATTTTTCTTAAAAACAGGGGATATTGATTTCCGCTGCAAGGGTTTAAGTTTCCACGGGGCGAGCGCCGTGCCGCATCGGCGCTAAAGCGCCAGCATGGTCTCGGTTTCTTGCTAATCCCGTAGGAGTCTCACCCCATCCTCTCCAATCAATATCCTTTTTGAATGGGAACAAAAAAACTGACTGCTTGCTTTAGAATAATTATTTCTAATTAGTTAAAGAATATAAATTTCGTAATCTCGTTTGCCATACTATTTCAGCTGATTATAAGAAATCAAACGGTGAATATGAACTGCTAGATAGGCTAGTTCTTCTTTTGGTATGGTTTTTCCATATATTTGCTTAATATATTCCTTGATTTTGAAGGCTCCGTCCATAGCTTGGGGATAGAGGCTTGCTATTTGTTGAAACAGCAGATTGTCATTGTCCTCGAGCATTTTATCGGAAAAATAGCGCTCAACGAAAAATTTCACATGTGTTATAAACCTGGTATAGTGGACGTTTTCTGTATCCAAATCGACGTTTACCGTATATTTTACAAGATTGACGATACTGCCGATCATTTTTGCATATTTCATGCCGTTTTTTGATTCTTTATTTTCACCTTGTGCGTTTACTATATGAAAGGCAATGTTTGCTGCTTCTTCCTTCGGCATTTTGATATTCAATCTATTATTCATTAATTCTACTGCAATTAGACCAATTTCAAATTCTTCTCCGTAATAGTTTTTGATTTCCCAATACACTCGATTCGTGATATTAATATTCTTTTTATACCTTTCAACTGCAAAATTCAGATGGTCCATTAAGGTTAAGTAAATGCCTGCATTCAGCTTTGTATGCAGTTTTTGCTCCGCAACTTTGACAACTTCCTGTGTTATTTCAATATATACAGGAGCGATTGCTCCTAATAAATCTAGAAATTCCCGCGCTTTTACGTTTTCAATCGGCATGAACATTTGATCTGCTGTGTTAGCCTCAATGACATTGCCAGTTTTTTGCCCGTAACCAATTCCCTTTCCGAACAGTACATATTCTTTTTTCAGATTGTCTTCTGCCAATATAACACTTGAATTTAACACTTTTTTAATTTTTATCATCTAAAGCACCTTCCAATTTGCTATTAGTTGACTACTGTAAATCTTCTCCATTACTTGCAATCACTTTTTTATACCAATAAAAGGAATCCTTTTTACTTCTTGTTAATGTGCCGTTGCCTTCATCATCTTGGTCTACAT
>JAPSHL010000071.1 GCA_031179905.1 Bacillus sp. (in: firmicutes)
TTCATTGAATGGAGAGATTACAGTTAGTTACTCTATTAATGGGGCTGAGAGGAAGCAGCTGTAAATATAAAGTGAGCCGCATTTATCTATGCGGTTTTTTATTTACTATAAAAAATGATCATTACAAATACAAAGTTAAGGATAGGCGCATTTGGAGACAATGTTAATTCCAGTGAATTAATCCGTTTCTTCAAGCAAGTGATCTAAAAAACTTATATGGATAAGTTTTCTTTATAATACAATAAATACCATGTTATAATTACTTCATAACTATCGCATTATTGTGCCGGTTATACTAGAACTTCCACTTGTCCTACGTGGAAGTTCTTTGACTTTTTTGAGGAATTTGCTCTATTAAGAGGCAATAAAATGAAGAAAGCTGGACTTATTCTATCAATAATTTCATTAGTAACGGTGTTCTTTCATTACGATATTGCCGTTTTAATAATTAGTATAGCAAGGATAGCTTTCGGTATTGATAATATAAAGCATGGATCTATATTACAACGAGTCTTGTATTATTTATCGGCATATGTTTGATGGAGATATAGTGAGTGAAAGCCAAAGTTTAATACAGTAACTGTTCATCCTATTATTGCGGCAGCTTAAAAAAGGGCTGTCATTTTTTTATGTATTTGTACTATTTTCACAAAAATGGATGTTCTATTGGGGAAATGTTGTTTCTGTAAGGGACAAGCAATAATATACTGTATTGTTAGAAGAAATTCATTAGTGAAAGGAGAGAGTACCATGAAATTTACTTTGGACGTAATGTTGTTTGAAAAGCATAAGCATCACAAAAAGCACAACCATCCTCATAAACCGATAGAAGATAAGTGTGAAATGATGGACAAGCCAAAGGATGACTGCCTCTTCAAGCAAGAGCATGCGGTTGTTCATAGACTTGAGGATGAGTTGTGTGCACCTCCTGCAAATTTGAATGAAGGAGATGATACTATGGCAATAATGAAAGAACTTCCTGAACTTCCAGAAGAAGTTGTAATGAAACACGCTGCTTACCTTCCAATTGTTAAACTAGGACGTTTCGCTGGTATTGCAGTCGGCACTACTGTGACTGTTTATACAGACAACTATGCTTACCCTGTTATTGCAGGAACCTTCCATGGAATTGTTAAAGACGCTAAAGAAGCAATTGCTTTAATTTTAGCTTATGGCGTTTTATATCGTATTCCGGTTAAAGAAGCTAAGTTTGTTTCCTTAGGAGCTTAATAACCATTAACTTCCTATTTTAAATAAATCCGCTTTTAAACAACATCTCCAAACTGATTTTTGGGGCTCTCCTATATAATGTTTTCTTCTTACACTCCTCTCATATTACCCCGCAACACCCTTCACTTGAAGGAGAAGGTGCGCTTTTATAAGTGTACCTTCTCCTTATTTTTAATGGTTGTATAATTACATAACAAAAAAACGGCTGAAAACCCAGTCGTTTTTTTATTGTACTTTATTATTATTCTGCAATTGAGATAAAACAGTTAAATGATGATATACCGAAAAAACAATAATGATAATACTAAAACTGGAAGACAGTATTGTACTTACCAATAAACCTCTAGAAATATTCTTAAAGACCACTCAAATCACCCTTATACATATTTTCAATTAGTATGTTTCGTAATATAAATTCTATTCCTTCCTAATAAAAAGCTAAGCTTTATAATACTAAAAATTAATAAGCCATGCGTTAATTAACTTTTGTTTAGTTAGCAAGCTACTTGGGAATAAGTAACTACGTATATAAAGCGTACGCATATAAGACCGGCCGAGGAAAAATAATACATAATGTTTTTACATAAGGAAGGAGTTCCAATGAAGAACACAACTAAAAAGATCACAATTCCACGCAGTATTGGATACGGATTAACCGATATAATGGGAGGCGGAGCTTTTACGATTATATCTGCTTGGCTGTTGTACTATTATACAACGTTTGTTGGGTTAACTCCTGTTGAAGGGGCATCCATCATTGCAATTGCCCGAATTGTTGATGCAGTAGTATCTCTCGCAATTGGAAGTATAACGGATAACTTATATAAATATAAAATAGGCAGAAAGTTCGGAAGAAGGAGATTCTTCCTGCTAATTGGCTCTCCTTTAATGTTTACATATATCTTGCTTTGGGTAACGGGAATGAATTACTGGTACTATTTATTAAGTTATTTATTATTTGAAATTGTGATGGCACTAGTACTGATACCTTGGGAAACACTGCCCTCCGAGATGACAAAAGATTTTAATGACCGAACAAAGTTATCTACGGCAAGAATGTTTCTATCTGGGTTAGGTGTATTTCTAGCCACTTTTATTCCAGGACGATTAATAGCCTTTTTCGGTGATGATAATGGCTATGCTTATTTCATTAATGCAGTATTTTTTGCAATCATTTTTGCAATCTGTATTTTTATTTCTTATAAAGTAACATGGGAAAAAAAATTAAGTCCAGAAGAGGAAAAAGAATGGATTGCTATAAGTAAGTCAAAAGATAAAAAAGGATTTACAGAATTATATACAGCATTTGCAGCAACATTAAAAGATTATTTCTCTACTTTGAAGATTAAAAGCTTCCGTAAGCATTTAATGATTTATTTATTTTCCTATACTGCTAAAGATGTTTTCAATGCTGTATTTGTTTATTTTTGTGTATTTGCTTTAAGTATTTCCTCCTCTCTTGCAGGGGACATGCTGTCACTTAGTATTATAGGTGTTCCAATTACCATTTTAGCTGGATATCTTATGGTTAAATTTGGCCCAAATAGTTTATATAAAGTGTCGTATCTTATGATGATTTTTTGTTTAGCAGCGTTTTATGCTGTTTACTTAATAAAACCTGAATCTATAATCATGTATGTTTTTATTATTTCAGCCTTTTACCAAGTTGGCAGAGCAATATTGGACTTTACGCCTTGGAATGTATTTCCATTCATTCCAGATATCGATGAAATTGTAACAAGACAGCGTCGGGAAGGTTTGTTTGCTGCTGTGATGACATTTACACGAAAAAGCACAGTTGCCCTTGCTACCTTTTTCGTCGGTATCGTACTGCAATTTGGTGGTTTTACTGCTGGCCAATCCACACAAACTCCGCAAGCAGTGCATACAATTGTTTACACATTAGTTTTCGGTTCCGCGCTGCTTCTAGTTGCTGCCTTACTAGTTGTATTCACCTTTAAATTGAACAGAAAGACTCATAAAATTCTCGTTAATGAAATTGAAAGGCTAAAAAATAACGGCGTGAAGAAGGATGTAGATCCAGAAACAAAAGAAATTGTAGAAGCATTAACTGGATATAAATATGATGATATATGGGAAGAGAAACAAAAGGAAATCCCAGTAAAAACGGCTTGTGGTTAACAGGCTTTTTCCTGAAAAAGTTAAAAAGGAACTGCCCCTTCTTTAGAACTTGGCAGTTCCTTTTTTTGATTTATTCATAAAGAGCAGTATCTATGTGCCGTCATGTTTTCCTAAATATTTCCACATTAAGTGTATGAAAAACAAATCGCTTTGTTAGTTAAACAATGACATCATTAGGCCGATTTTTTCATATTATATTTTTGGGGGTGAAAAAATGCCGCGGGTAAATTATAAAAGTTCAGACGTTGATTTAATGGCAAGGATGATGAGAGCGGAAGCTGAAGGTGAAGGACAACAAGGGATGTTATACGTCGGCAATGTAATTGTAAATCGACTAAAAGCGAATTGTTCTGATTTTGAAGGATTAAGAACTATTCCTCAAGTCATTTATCAAGTGCAAGGTAATAACTACTCCTTTGAAGCAGTTCAAAAGGGTAATGTTTTTTATCAAAGAGCAAGAACTGCTGAAAAAAAGTTGGCAAAGATGAATTTAGATTATTGGAGAGATCACCCAGGTAAGTTTGCTCTTTGGTATTTTAATCCATATGGACCATGCCCTCCAACATGGTACGGTCAGCCTCAATCTGGTCAATATAAAAACCATTGTTATTATGAACCAAAACCAGGAACATGTGAAAGTGTCTATACTGGAGGATAATCGTAGATTTTAAAGGGAATTTGTCCTTAAACAGGAGAATTCCTTTTTTTATTCATTAACAAAGACGGTTAATAATCTCACTATCTATTTTATTAGTATATGTATATAATTATGAAGTGTATAACATGAAAAATGTTTAGTTTATAATTTAGGAGAATACAATGCATTTTCAATATGACCAGCTCCTGCTTCAAATGTTGATTGTTCAAATACCTATTATTCTATACTTAGTAATTTCAAATGACCGCGGTGATAAAGCTAGGGAAAAGATTATGTGGGGAGTTTTATGTGCTATAACAATGGGACTTTCCGTCACTTTCTCCATCATACTTGATGGCATACGTCTTGATTCACGGATGGTGCCGTGGTATTTAGCATTTATATATGGCGGAAACTACGCAGGTATTTTTGTTACTATCTGTTTCTTTGTTGTTCGCTTTTTGTACGGTGGTATTGGTATGGTACCTTCCTTTATTGGAATGGTTATTTCCATCATATTTATTTATTGGACACAAAAAAAGTTCCACACATTAACAATAAAAAAGAAGATTTATTTATCTGTTCTGTATGTGTCTTTTTCTTCTGCCATGTTGCCAGTAATTGCTTTGTTATTTGGCAAGGATATAACTACGATAACAACATTATTAAATTATAGTCTATTTATTATAGTAAATAGCTTGCTTGCATGGTTCTCCATCTATTTGATTGAGTCACACCGGGAAAACATACTGCTGCGAAAAGAAATTCAAAGAAATGAGAAAATGCAGGTTGTCGGTGAACTTGCTGCAAGTGTTGCCCATGAGATAAGAAACCCGATGACAAGTATAAAAGGATTTTTGCAGCTCCTTACAAAAGCAGACAATATATCAAAAACGCAAAAGGGATATTTACAAATTAGTTTAGAAGAATTAAACAGAGCCAACGAAATTATTTCCGATTATTTATCGTTAGGGAAAAACACGACAAGAAAAAAGCATAGTGTGCTAGATCTCGAGATAGAAGCAAAAAAATCAATTAATTCTCTATCTTCTTATTCCATGCTGTCTAATGTTGATGTTTCCTTTGAAGTTCATGGAAGAGCAGTCATTATGGGTAATTCAGCACAAATTCAGCAAATGTTTGTGAATCTCATAAAAAATGCCATAGAAGCTGCAGAGAATAAAGTGAGTATATCAATCAGGCAAAACCAGAAGGCAGTTGATATTTTCATCTGTGATGACGGAGCAGGATTGTCTGCAGAACAAATCGATAAGCTTGGATTACCCTTTTATTCGACTAAGGAAAAAGGCACTGGGTTAGGTTTAATGGTCACTTTGCAAATAATCAAAGAATTAGGCGGGAAGTGGCGTGTAACAAGCGACAAAAAAAGAGGAACCATGTTCCATATTACATTTAGTGAAATGTAATAAAAAAGCATTACTACTGTAAACTGCCCTGTAAAAGTTAGACATTAATCTAATTTTTACGGGGTTTTTTATATGTTTTAATTTAGTAAACGCTAAGATTTGTTTAGTAAATATTTATTTTGGTTTTACCTATTAATAATTGGGAGGAATTAATAATTCACTAAAAAAATTGATAAAAATGGGTATTAAGATTATTTTTTTCAGAATATTATTGTTTGTAAGCGCATTCTGTGTTATATTTTCGTTAAATATTTTAGTTAAGATAACTAAAATGACAGGAGGTGGAAGAATGGCAACAATAAAAGATATTGCTGAAAAAGCCCATGTTTCAACAGCAACAGTCTCAAGAATACTTAATAAAGATCAGACCCTCTCTGTAACAGAAGAAACGAGAAACCGGGTGCTGCAAGTGGTCAATGAGCTTGATTATAAACCACATAGAAAGAAGAAACAAAAAGAAATAAAGGCAGCAAGTACATATCAAATTGGCATTATTATTCTAAATGATGAAACTATTGACCCTTATTTTCAATCGATTCGTCTTGGAGTTGAAAATATCTGCAGTGATTACTCGATGAAGCTGGCTTCGACAATGATTGTAGGTACAAACCAGATTACAGCAAGCAGTCTCGAAGGGCTAGAAGGATTGATAGTGATCGGTGATATAGACATTCACGATCTTCAGACAATCTATTCAGACACTAATAACATCGTTGCTGTTGATCAGCTTCCAAAAAAAGCAAAGGTTGATGTTGTTATTTCCGATTTTATTGGGGCAACAAACATGGTTTTAGAGCACCTTCTTAACTTAGGCCACACAGACATTGCCTATATAGGTGGCGAAGGAAGAGTCTATAAGATTAGTAATCTCGAAACAACTGAAAAAATTGATATAAGAAGAAGAGCATTTGAGCAGTTTATGGATGAAAAAAAATTATCTAAAGCCAGCAGGATACTTGAAGGGGACTGGGGGTCAGCAGGGGGATACGCACTTGCACAAAAACTCCTTGATTTAGATCCAATACCAACAGCTATTGTTGTCGCCAGTGATCCGATGGCATTAGGCGTACTTAGTGCTTTGCATGAGCGGGGAATAAAAGTTCCGGACGATATTTCTATTATCAGTTTTGACGATATTGAAGCAGCTGCATTCATGAATCCAAGGCTCTCGACAGTAAAAGTCCATGGAGAGGAAATGGGGAAAACAGCGGTTAAGCTCCTGCATGATCAATTGAATGGGAGAAAAATACCGTTGCAAGTGACATTGCCTGTTGAACTAGTATTACGTGACAGTGTAAAGGGTTTTACTAATTAAAGGGAGTGAGAGTTGATGGGCATTTTTTTTGATTCCGCCAAGAAAATATTTCATCTAAAAGCAAAAGATACAAGCTATGTTATGGAGATTGCAAGAGACGGCTATTTGCTGCATCTCTATTGGGGAAAAGAAGTAAATGAATACCGCCATTCTAATTTTCTGCAGCTGATGGATCGGGGATTTTCAGGAAATCCTTACCAGCATAAAGACGATCGCACATTTTCCTTAGATACATTGCCACAAGAGTATCCACAGTACGGGAACTCCGATTTTCGAAAGCCTGGCTATCAAATCCAGCTTGAAAACGGATCGACAGTTACTGACTTACGGTATGATTCTCATACCATCTTTAAAGGGAAAAAGTCTTTAGCAGGATTGCCAGCAACTTATATTGAAAAAGAAGAGGAAGCAGAAACTCTCGAAATCACGATGATCGATGCTCTAATCGGCTTAAAGGTAGTCTTGAGCTACAGTGTATTCGAGCAATTTAATGTTATCTCCAGATCTGTGAAAATAATGAATGACGGAGATCAGTCATTAAAGCTGTTAAATGTTCAGAGTTTATGTGTGGATTTCCGGGAAGATGATTTCGACTTCCTTCACCTGCATGGCGCTCACGTACGTGAAAGACATATCGAAAGACAGCCGCTGCGCCATGGTATTCAATCAATTGAAAGTATAAGAGGATCTAGCAGTCATCAGCATAATCCGTTTATAGCATTACTAAAGAAAGGCACCACAGAGAATAAGGGAGAGGTATATGCCTTTAATTTAGTCTACAGCGGTAATTTCTTGGCACAAGCAGAAGTAGATCAGTTCAGCTGTACAAGAGTGACAATGGGTATCAATCCTTTTGATTTCAGCTGGAAACTTGAGTCGGGTGAAGCTTTTCAAGCACCGGAAGCCGTTATGGTATATTCTTCAGACGGACTTGGAAGCATGTCAAGAACCTTTCATGAACTGTATCGATCCCGCCTAATTAGAGGAAACTATCGGGATAAAGAACGACCAATCCTTGTGAATAACTGGGAAGCGACATATTTTGATTTTACAGCCGACAGTATTTTAGAGATCGCTGAGGCAGGAAAAGAGCTTGGAATAGAATTGTTTGTACTTGATGACGGCTGGTTTGGCCGAAGAGATGATGACAAAACATCCCTTGGAGACTGGTTTGTTGATCTTCGCAAGCTTCCGAAAGGCTTAAATCATCTTGCATCAGAAGTCGAAGCGAATGGCATGCAATTCGGCCTCTGGTTTGAACCGGAAATGGTGTCTGTTGACAGCGATTTATTTCGTGAGCATCCAGAATGGTGCCTTCATGTTCCTGGACGCCAAAGTACAGAAAGCAGAAATCAATTGGTCCTTGATTTCTCGAGGGAAGATGTATGTAAAGAAATCACGAAGAGAGTAAGTGATATTTTAGCCAATATGCCTATTTCCTATGTGAAATGGGATATGAACCGGCATATGACGGAGATTGGTTCTGCCATTTTGCCACCTGACAGGCAAAGAGAAACGGCCCATCGGTATATGCTTGGTTTATATAAGATGCTCGAAGAAATTACGGCTGCTTTTCCAAATGTGCTTTTCGAAAGCTGTTCAGGAGGAGGCGGTAGATTCGATCCAGGAATGCTCTATTATATGCCGCAAACTTGGACCAGTGACAATACAGATGCTGTATCAAGGCTGAAGATACAGTATGGAACAAGCTTAGTATATCCGATCGCATCCATCGGAGCACATGTCTCTGCCGTACCAAATCATCAGGTGCAGCGGATTACATCAATAACGATGCGCGGTGACGTTGCTATGTCAGGAAATCTAGGCTATGAGCTGGATTTGACAAAGCTTTCAGTTCAGGAAAAAATGGCAGTAAAAAGCCAGGTGGCATATTATAAGGAAATCCGCAGACTTATCCAATTTGGCGAGTTTTACCGCTTGAAAAGCCCGTTTGAAGGAAACGATACAGCATGGCTGTTTACTAATAATGATAAAACGGAAGTGATCGTTTATTACTTCAAGGTGCTTGCAGAACCAGCGGCCCCAGCCTCTGTCTTAAAGTTAGACGGGATTGATGTCAATAAAGAGTATCAAGTAACTGGCACAGACATCGTGTATGGAGGAGATGAACTCGTCTATGCAGGATTGAGTATACCAATTGAGAAAATACAAGGAGATTTTCAAAGTTTTTGCTGGCATTTGAAAGCTTTATAGATTGTAAGGTGGAAAATGTAATCGCTTTAGCGAAAGAAGCTGCCGATTGGCAGCTTCTTTTTATGCATTTTAATGAGAAGCCTAAGTTGTTAACTTTTTAAGCACATTTATATATGCAGTTAAAGGAGGCTGAATAATGAAACACCCGATAATTGTAATGACTGGAGCTATGAGCGGGATTGGCCAAATTGCTGCAATTGATTTAGCTAAACTTGGGGCTACATTAATATTTACAGCACGCATTAGGAGCGAATTACGGAAACAGAAAATTTATCAGGGAGTACTCTCCGAAATTTGTTTTTAATTTTGGTGACTTATCAGTGGTGGGGGATGTTAGGAGAATAGGGATAGACATTAAAAATAATTATTCTCAAATAGATGTACTCATTCATAATGCAGGTCTCCGTGGTTTTTATCAGCGAATAACTAGAGAAGGATTTTCTGAAATGATAGCAGTGAATTATTTAACCCCGCGGCTGCTGACTAATATGTTGCTAGATAAAATTGGTGATCCGCGCAGAGGCACTGAAATAATCGTCCCGTCTTATCTCTAACCCTAATTATGAGTAAGTGACAGGGAAAGATTTTAATGGCGGGACAGGAAATGTAATCGATTCGGTAAATCCTGGCAAGGATAAGGGCTTGCAGAAACTTTTTTTGGAAAAAACAGGAAAATATTGAAGACCTAAGTAGTCTAAAGCATGCTTTCTTTAATAAGAAGTGGATTTTAATAGTAAATGATTATAAACATGTTAAAAAATCTGTAAATATACCGATGTAATATGGAGTATAACTTACTATTAAACGATGTACTATGGAGTATAACTTACTATTAAATGAATGTTAGTAAAGAAGGAAGAGAACTAGATGGATAATCCATTTCGTAATGATTCAATATTCGATATTTATAAGACTTTGTTTAATAATAATAGCGATCCATGTTTTGCTTTAAGTATAAATGGTGAATTCCTGCTAGTTAATCATGCTGCAGAAATGCTGACAGGGTACTCTAAGGAAGAGTTTATAAAATTCTCATACTTGGATTTAATAGATAAACGGCTTATAGAAAACACACTAAAACGCATGGAAAGATTGTTAAATGGCCAAGTAGAAAATACAGATATAATTATTAGAAATAAACAGGGAGAGAGTATAGAAATATCCTTAGTCGTCCTTCCGATCTACAGCGGTGATAAGACGATAGGGATTATAGGTGTGGCGAAAGATGTCACAAAAAAAAATTATATTGAATCTCTTGTGAAAGAACAAAATAAAATCCTGAAGATGATTGTTAATGGGACAAAATATACGTTAATTCTTGATGAGATTGTCTCGATTGTTGAAAAATTCTCTCCAGATTGTTTATGTTCTGTAATGATTGCCGATCAAGAAACGAACAAGCTGTATACTGCTTCTTCTCCTAAACTGCCAGATGAGTTTATTAACGTTATTAATGGTATTCCAATAGCTCCAAATGCTGGATCCTGCGGATCTGCGGCATATTGTAAACAGCCAGTAATAGTTGAAGATATTTCCACAAATTCATTATGGATGGAATATCGGGATATAGCTTTAAAACATGGTCTGCATGCATGCTGGTCTACTCCTGTTTATGACAGCAACAATGATGTGATTGGCTGCTTTGCTATTTATCATCGTAAACCAACTGCTCCAAGTGATATAAATATAAAGTTGATTGAGGAAGCTACTTATCTGACAAGTCTAGTTATTCAAAGAGGGATGGCTGAAGAAAAAATTCAGCGTCTTGCATACCATGACGACTTGACAGGACTGCCAAATCGAAGGGTTTTCGCAGAAAGTTTAAAAGTAGCAATTGCAGGTTTTAAGCCTATTAGCAACAATCGTCATTTAGCATTGCTGTTTATGGATTTAGACAGGTTTAAAGTAATAAATGATACCCTTGGTCACCATATCGGTGATGAGCTCTTAAAGGTGTTTGCTGATAGATTGAAAAAAAATCTTGGTAACAGTGGGATAGTTTCGAGGCAAGGAGGAGATGAGTTTATTCTCCTGCTTGAAAATATAACAGAAGAAGAAGTTATAGCTAAAGCGAATAAGGTTATAGATATTCTATCTTCACCTTTCTTAATCGGTGGGCATGAAATTTTTATTACACCTAGTATTGGTATATCTATGCACCCTAAAGATGGTGATGATGATGTAATACTTATTCGAAACGCAGACATCGCTATGTATGAGGCGAAGAAAAAAGGAAGAAATAATTATCAGTTTTATAATGAGAAATTTGATTTTCAATCATCTGAACTGTTGGTTCTAGAAACAGAGTTAAGAAAAGCAGACATTTCCAAGCACTTTATCATACATTTTCAACCGATAATTGATTTGACATCAAATGCTGTTGCAGGTGCAGAAGCACTAATAAGATGGCAACATCCAAAATTTGGTCTCATCTCCCCTGAAAAATTCATCCGAATTGCCGAAGATACTGGTTTAATTATTCCAATTGGGGAATGGGTAATACGTAAAGTTTGCCAAGATATGAAAGAAAGAATTAGAAAAGGGTTTTTCCCAATAAACTTTTCTGTCAATTTATCTTTACGACAGTTTTTTGACAGCAATCTTGTCACGACAATGGCTAATATTATAAAAGAGGAAGGCATTGAACCGTCCAATATTACATTGGAAATTACCGAGAGTATGACAATGGATGTTGAAAAAGCTAGTCAAATTCTTTATCAATTGAAAGAACTTGGCGTGAAAATTTCCATAGATGATTTTGGGACTGGATACAGTTCGCTTCAGTATTTACAAAAGTTCCCGATTGATTATTTAAAAATCGATAAATCCTTTATCCAAAACATTGTGGTGAATAAGGATGATTACAATATTGCTTCAACAATTATCGTCATGGCCCATAACCTTGGATTGAAGGTCATTGCCGAAGGTGTGGAAACAGAAGAACAAGTCGAAATATTAAAGGGTTTTAGATGCGAAAAAGCGCAAGGCTACTATTACAGCAAGCCTTTACCCCTAGATCAGCTTCGCTTATTGGAGGAAGAGAAATACTGATGATTAAAAAAGATCAGCTGTCAGATAACAGCTGATCTTTTTTGATTATATCTTCAAGAAACTAAAAAAATAAAAATGTTATATAAAATAACTTGCAAAATCATTTGTTCTTCATTAGAATAAGAGCTTGTAATGGTTTTGTAAATCGTAATCATTTTGATTTACAAAACTCAGTTAAAGATGCTTTAAATCAAATATATTAAGGAGGTACTTAAGATGAGAGTAAAAATAACTTTAGCTTGCACAGAAACAGGGGACAGAAATTACATCTCTACTAAAAATAAACGGAATAATCCTGATCGGATTGAATTAATGAAGTTTTGCCCTCGTTTAAATAAGCGGACTTTGCATAGAGAGACGAAGTGATTCTATATATATTTGGTAAGTTACTATCATTTTTAAATCTTAATAGTTAGGATTTGTTAGGAGGAATTGGACTATGGCAAAAAAGTCTAAAGTAGTCAAAGGAAAAAAACGCCAAGCATTGGTGGAACAATACGCAGCCTTAAGAAAGGAATTAAAAGAGAAAGGAGATTATGAATCACTTCGGAAGCTTCCGAGAGATTCTTCACCAACACGTCTAAAAAACAGATGTGAGGTGACAGGCAGACCAAGAGGCTACTTAAGGAAATTTAAAATGTCACGAATTGCTTTTAGAGAGTATGCACATAAAGGCCAAATCCCTGGAGTGAAAAAAGCTAGTTGGTAATTTTGGGAGCCGCCAAGTCAGGTTTGGCGGCTAAAGTATACTAGGATGAAAGGCGGTAAGTGGCTTATGAATACTCTTAATCCTATCTTAGTCCAGTTTTTATATCGAAGTGCAATCGAAAGCTTGCCGGATAAATACAGAGAGGTTTATCGCTTCATTGAACGCAAGGAGGATGAACTCGAGATGGAGGCGGTCAATGAGAACCACTTTATACAGCTGATTAATGAGAAGTCTCCATTTCAAGAAGCAGCAAGCTATTTTTCTCTGGATTTGCAAGCAATTAAAGACATAATGACTGAGGCCCAATCAGTGATTGACAAGAAAATAGTGGATAGATGCAAGCAAATAAAATGGGTGGATATGAGTGCCGTTAAAGATACCAATGGAACGAGTTTAAAAGAATGGACATATGTTTTTGTCAGCTAGTTAATGGAGAATTAGTTAAACATATACAGTTGCCTATTATGAAATACATATATGGGAAAAAAGAGGAGGAGGAAGCATGAGTAAAATACCTGTGACAGTTCTTAGTGGATATTTAGGATCCGGCAAGACAACATTACTGAATCATGTTTTGAATAACAGGCAAGGCATGAAGATTGCTGTTATAGTCAATGACATGAGTGAAGTCAATATAGACAGTGAAATAGTCCAAACAAAGGGCGGTTTTTCAAGGACAGAG
Organism: Bacillus sp. (in: firmicutes); assembly: GCA_031179905.1. Lineage (GTDB taxonomy): Bacteria > Bacillota > Bacilli > Bacillales > Cytobacillaceae > Niallia. The sequence goes on from JAPSHL010000071.1 coordinate 13,408, forward strand.
GAAAAACTGGTTGAATTGTCTAATGGGTGCATTTGCTGTACTTTACGGGAGGATTTGCTAGTGGAAGTAGAGAAACTTGCCAATCAGGGCGATATTGATTATATCATCATTGAGTCATCAGGCATTAGTGAACCAATTCCTGTTGCACAAACCTTCTCTTATATCGATGATGAATTAGGCATCGACCTGACCAAATTTTGCAGGTTAGACACTATGGTAACAGTTGTGGATGCAAACAGGTTTTGGCATGATTACGAATCTGGAGATACTTTGCTCGACCGTAAGGAAGAAGTCGGCGAAAATGACGAACGAAATATTGCCGATTTGCTGATTGATCAAATTGAATTTAGTAATGTAATTCTTTTAAATAAATGTGACTTAGTAACAGAGGAAGCAGCAGAAAATTTAGAGAATGTATTAAAAACCTTACAGCCTGATGCAAAAATTATTCGTACTGAAAACAGCTTGATAGATATAAAGGAAGTTATTAATACGAATTTGTTTGATTTTGAAAAAGCGAGTGAATCTGCTGGATGGATGAAAGAGTTACAAGCAGGACCTGCAGCACATACACCAGAAACAGAAGAATATGGAGTAAGTTCTTTTGTTTATTATAGTAAGAGCCCTTTTCATTCAGAACGATTTAATGAATGGTGCGGTTCCATGCCGATGCAAATTGTGCGCGCAAAAGGAATTGCCTGGTGTGCTTCCCGTAATGATTTAGCATTACTGCTTTCTCAAGCTGGGCCTTCTGTCAAGATTGAACCAATTTCTTATTGGGTTGCTTCCCTTCCTGAAGACAGACAAGCAGAGATTATTAAGAGCAATCCGCAGTTAGAAGAAACTTGGGATATGACACATGGTGATCGTCATACTAAACTAGTGTTTATTGGGATGGATTTAGAGATTGACTTAATTAAGAAAGAATTAGATGAATGTTTGTTGACAGAAGATGAATATGACAGTGAATGGTCTAAGCTAGGCGATCCCTTTTATTGGGTGCTTTCCTGATCGAGCTGCCTTTGGCAGCTTTTTTCGTGCAGAACAGGCTACTAAACGATGGATTCCATAGCTCGGTTCTTTAAGAACGGTAAGTGGAAGTAAACACATAGGGGGTTAGAATTAAAAAGCGGGCGAGGGTATGTGCTAACCCTCTCCCGCTTTTTAATTGATGCTGCTCGCAACAAAATTTCTCCAGCCGCCAAAACTTGTAATTTCTAAATTAGTTTCCATTGCATTAGCCTCACATAGAAATCCTTTAACTTGTGAACCGTCCTCAAGCTCAATTGTTCCAAAGCAAAGTGGTGACGGAATCAGGGACACGAAAGAGCCTAATTGTTCAATAGGCATTTCCCATATCTCTACTTCTATAACACTGCCTTTATCTGCACGAATAAGTCCAGGTTTTTTTGGTGTAGTATTTAGTTCAACCATTCGGTAGTGTGCTGATGTTTTTGCTGTGCCGAGATAACCAGCTTTATGTTCCAGCATTTGTTTTTCCAATGAAAATCCCTTCATATGGAGGCCACAAACAGCTACAGTTACTGTCGAGCTTACTTTTGGTGTGGAAATCGGTGCGGAAATACCATTTAAAAAAAGATCGGCAAATCCAATTAATAAATGTTCATCCTGATGCCCAGAGAATAGAGTGATACCAAAGGGTAATGTTTCATCTGGAGCGATGGAGGGTATGTTCACCGCAGATAAGTCAAGTAAATTACAATGATTTGTATAAAGACCCATTTGACTGTTCGTTGTAATTGGATCGTGGCGCACTTCCTCTCGTGTCCAGGTGCCGCCGGCAGTTGGCATAATTAACACAGCATCTTGTAGCTGCAGATGTGCCTTCCGTTTATGTGCCTGAAGTGTATGCATTGCTTGAAAAACGGATGCTGCACTGTATTCCTCTTTAGCTCCATTTCGCA
>JAPSHL010000072.1 GCA_031179905.1 Bacillus sp. (in: firmicutes)
GATTTTTGTTTTCCCGCCTTTAACCTGCCTTAATTGTGTTAGGAAATCTAACGTTATTTTAATAGATGAAAGCAGTATCTGCAAGTAAATGTCAAAATTTTTTAAATTTTTTTATTTTAAGGGGGGGACTATTGGATGAATAACTTAACTGCTTGAAGAGCCGGAAATCCTTGTAGAAGCAAAAAAGGAGCTTCTTAAGATTGTTGGAGAAAAAGGCTATGTCTGTCCTATTCCTGATGAGGTACAGCCGGCTGCGGTGAGATAAGCCAAAGAAATACTGTCTAAAGGGTTGAGGCAATATTCAAGGCAAAACTGGGAAGTAGCAGTACTTTTTCTCCGCTTATCGACTTATAATAAAGAGGACTAGCTTATTACCCTTTTTATAATAAAGTCTGGAGCTGAAAAATTTGAAGATCCTCTTAAAGCGCCTTGCCCAATCAAAAGGTGAACTCAGCCAATTAGAAAAACAAGTATTAGACTATATAATTGCCAACCCAAATCAGGTAGCTGATTCAAGCTTGGATAATTTATCAAAAGCTTTATTCATTTCAACAGCTACAATAAGCAGAACATGTAAACGGTTAGGATTCAGCGGATTTCAAGATTTGAAATACAGCTTAAATAAAGATTCCGAACAAGAAATATATAATACAGCGGAATATCAGCCAAGCCTCCTGACAGCACATATGGACAGAATCAAACAGGAAATGGAATGGACACTGGAACATATTAATGAGCAGGATATCCAAGAGGCAGCAAACTTCATCCATGAAAGTAATTTCATTGAATTCTTTGGAGTAGGAGCATCACTTCCAGCTTGCATTGATGCAGCAAGGAAACTGACCTTCGCAGGTATAATTTGCAATGCAAGAGAAGACTGGGACGAGTTAAGATGTGTCGCAAATAGGTTGTCCAATAAAGATTTAGCCATATTAGTTTCGTACAGCGGTGAAACCTCCCATATACTGGATTTTGCTACTATTCTAAAGGAAAGAGAAGTAAAAACGATTGCCATTGTCGGACGGAAAAGCAGCCGGCTGAAGGATTTAGCTGATATTACTTTTCAAACACAAATCCAAAACTGCTATCTTGGTGATCTTGATATGAGTTCAAGATTCCCATTAAGTATTTTGTTAGACTTTATCATCCTTACTACATTAAAATCAGGCAAACTCGGACAGGAGGCTTCTAGGGCATAAACCTAGCGGCTTTTTTTATTCGAAAAATAACTATACAAAAATTGTATACCCTTACATTTCACTTAAAACCAATTGTTCTTCTTGTCATAGGCAGTTACTCTATACACAAACAAACATTATTTTTTCAGAAAGGAGTAAGTAACTATGAAAAATGCTAAATCACGCTTTTGGGAATTTTTCCAAGGGCTCGGAAAGACATTTATGCTTCCAGTAGCCCTGCTGGCATTTATGGGACTAATGTTAGGAATCGGCAGCTCCTTTACGAGCCCATCTACGATTGATGCTCTTCCTTTTCTAGATAACCGTTTCCTGCAAACTATATTTAGATTTATGTCTACAATTGGAGGCTTTGCTTTTACCTATCTGCCTGTTCTCTTTGCGATTGCTATTCCCCTCGGACTGGCACGGTATGAAAAAGGAGTTGCCGCCTTTTCTGGATTTGTTGGCTTTGTAATCATGCATTTATCTATCAATTTTTATTTAGCCGAGGCAAATCAGCTTGCAGCAGCAGACAAACTGCGTGAAGCAGGCCAAGGTATGGTAATGGGAATACAGACAATTGAAATGGGCGTGCTCGGCGGAATAATTGTCGGCGTAATCGTCCATTTACTACACAGCCGCTTCTTTAATATTCAGCTTCCAGATGCATTTGCCTTCTTCGGAGGTGCGAGATTTGTGCCAATCATCACCTCTCTCTCTTTAGCTATTGTCGGCATACTGATTCCAATCATTTGGCCAATTTTCGCAATCGCTATCACTGGAATCGGTCAGCTTATACAAAAATCCGGAGCCTTTGGTCCTTTCATATTCGGAGCAGGCGAACGTTTATTGCTTCCATTCGGACTGCACCATATTCTCGTCGCAATGATTCGATTTACAGAAGCAGGAGGTGTCCAGGTTGTAGATGGTCAAACAGTAGCTGGAGCATTGAATATATTCTACGCCCAGCTGCAAAACGGCTCTCCAATCAGTCCTTCCGCAACCGCTTTTCTGTCGCAAGGAAAGATGCCAACTTTCATGTTCGGCTTACCGGCAGTAGCACTTGCAATTTATCATACTGCACTTCCAAATAGAAGAAGTAAGATTAAAGGATTATTAATATCTGGTGTAATTGCTACATTTGTAACCGGTATTACAGAACCAATTGAATTCCTGTTTCTTTTCCTAGCTCCTGCCCTTTACGGCATTCATGTAATATTAACGGGTTTAGGGTTTATGACGATGCATTTGCTTGGTGTAGTAATTGGGAATACAGACGGCGGCATCCTCGACTTCATAATTTTTGGGGTGCTGCAAGGAACGTATACAAAATGGTATCTTGTTCTAATTGTTGGCGCTGTTTGGTTCGCTGTTTACTATTTCATCTTCCGATATACCATTATAAAGTTCAATCTTCAGACACCTGGCCGTGAGGATGAAGCTGTAACTGCTGGGAAAGATGAGCTAACTTATATGAATAAAGGCAAGTATGATGCTAAAAGAATCCTGGCAGCTTTAGGCGGTAAAGACAATCTTCAGACACTCGATAACTGCATTACCCGACTGCGCCTCGTAATCAAGGATATGAACAAAATCGATGAAAAGGAATTAAAGAATTGTGGAGCACTCGGTGTAGTTAAGCTGGATAATCATAATTTACAGGTCATTATCGGCACACAAGTAGCTTCTTTAAAAAACGCGTTGGAAATAGAAATGGAGTAGTACAGCTTATGACATATTCCTTTGATCGTATAACAAAAAGAACTGGTACGTACTGTACACAGTGGGATTATATAGAAGACAGATTTGGAGAAGCAGACCTATTGCCGTTTTCCATTTCCGATACAGACTTTCAAACACCGCCAGAGATAATTAAAGCTTTAAGCAAACGGCTGGAGCATGGTATCTTCGGCTATACTAGATGGAATCATCTGGAATTTAAAGATGCTGTTCAAAAATGGTATAGAGAACGTTTTGCTACTGAACCACATCAAGATTGGATTGTTTACAGCCCAAGTGTCATTTATACGATTGCCAAGCTAATTGATATTTTAACAGCTGAGGAAGATCACGTTGTTATGCAGACTCCAGCCTATGATGCTTTTTTTAAGATGATTACAGATAATAACAGGCAGATTTCTGCAAATCCATTAGTGATAAAAGACGGAAAATATCAAATTGATTTTGCTGACTTAGAACAAAAGCTTGCCCACCCTAAAGCGAAAGTGTTTTTGCTGTGCAGTCCCCACAATCCAACAGGCAGGGTTTGGACAGAAAGAGAGCTTGAACGCATAATCAATCTTTGCAGTAAGTACGACATTTTTATTATCAGCGATGAAATTCATATGGATATAGTTATGCAGCCTAATAAGCATACTCCCATTATCAGCAAAGCAACAGAGCTTGAAAATGTTTGCATATGTACCTCTGCCAGCAAAACGTTTAACATTCCAGGACTGATTGGTTCGTATGCCATTATTCCGAGTGAGCATATTAGGAACGAATTTCTATTAACATTAAAAAACCGAGATGGCCTTTCCTCCACAAGCATATTAGGGTTAACCGCAATGATAGCGGCTTATCAATCATGCGGCAATTGGGTTGACCATCTGAATGACTATATTAAAGAAAATATGCTGTTTACAAAGGACTATTTAGAAAAAAACCATTTAGGAGCGACGCTGCAAATACCTGAAGCAACATACTTGGCGTGGATTAATATTGAAAACCTTTCATATACCCCTGAACAGATTCAGCACGCACTTATCCATGTAGGCAAAGTGGCCATCATGGCTGGAGACACTTACGGGGCAGAAGGAAAGGGATTCTTGAGAATGAATACAGGCTGTCCGCTGTCAAAGCTTACAGATGGCTTAGCACGATTTACACGAGCTATTCACTATTTAGAAAAAAACAGCTAAAAAACCGGAGAGCAGCCCTCTCCGGTTTTTTCATTAAATGCTAATATCTCTTTTTTGGAAAAAGAAAAATGTGATGAACATAAAGATAAGGTAGTAAACTCCCAGAATACCTAATGACATCGGCATCGTAATATTTTCTAAGATTTTATCCTGCAATACGAAAACTGTCTGATCTAAGTGCGGAAAAATCAACACTTTTGTCCATGCGTATTTCTCTGCAAGACTTACAATTATTGCTCCTGCAGTCGAAGAAAAGAACAATACGAATACACCAATCCCAACTGCGATTGCTTGGTTCTTGAATAGTGTGGACAGCATAAACGCCAGCGTAAGGACCATGATAAGCCCTGGCAAATAATATAGAAGACACTTGAAGAAATACGCCCCGCCAGCTATAACTTCCATATCAAAAGTAATCGGATTTTGCATATACAATTTTCCACTAAAGTCACCCACACCAAAGAAAGCAATGCTCACTATATAGCCAATCCCGACCAATACAGCAATTAAAAACGCAGAATAAATAAGAAGTGCAATGTATTTTGACAGCAGGATTGCCCATCTTCTATGAGGACGAATCAACAACTGCTTAATTGTGCCGTCAGAAAACTCAGAGGATATATTTCCTGCACAAACGATAACCACAAAAAGTGTAATAAGGGATTTCAAGACAATTCCATAGTCACCCAAATAAGACCAGCTTGTCGTATATGGATTGACATTATCGTTTAAATTTCCATTAAAATTATCAATTTTGACTTGAATATCCTCCTTCGTTTCCTCTGTTGGATATTCATCTTCTCCAAAATCTTCGTAGCTTGGAGCTTTTTCCATCTTCTTCTCCAGCTTGTCAATTTCTGATTGAACCTGCACCTTCCAATTGTCTTCTGTTTGTTGCGGGCTGAGCTTCATCTCAAGCACTGCAGCTCCTATAAGACCAATGATAAGTATGATTGCAAAAATCCAGCTCATCTTCTTTTCAAATATCTTTATCAGTTCATTCTGGACTAACCCGATCATCGTTTTGCTTCCTCTCCTTTTTTATTCGTGATTTCTAGGAATCTGTCTTCTAATGTTGCTTTCGCCGCATTTATTCCGTACACAGATAGACCCTTTTCCACAAATAGTTTGTTCACAGATGGAATGGAAGACTTCGACAGTTTCACCGTCAACAGTTCCCCTTTAAGCGAAACCTCTTCAAAAGCCACTGCGCTGTTTCTCAGCAGTTCTAGTGCACTATTAGCATCATCTATCTCAAAGGCTACTTCTCTTTGTTCATCCACTCCCTCTGCAAATGTTTCGTCCATGGAAGAGATGTGGATTAGCTTGCCTTTTTCAATGATCGCAAATCGATGGCACATGAGCTGCATTTCCGATAGCAAATGGGATGATACAAGCACAGATATTCCCGTTGCTGCCAGCTCATGAAGATAATCACGGAACTCTCTTATTCCTTGTGGATCAAGCCCGTTTGTCGGTTCATCAAGAATCAAGATAGCAGGGTTATGCAGAAGCGCTTGTGCAACACCAAGACGCTGCCTCATTCCTAAGGAGTATGTCTTAACCTTTTGATGGATGGCATCTTCCAGTCCAACGAGTTTGACTACTTCTGCGATTCTGCTCTCCGAAATTTCACCTTTCGCCATTCGTGCATAATGGCGCAAATTCTTATAGCCGCTCATATACTTATAGAATTCTGGATTTTCGACGATGGCCCCCAAGCTGCTCATCGCATCAGCGAAGGATGCATCGAGATTATGTCCGTTAATGACGACCTCGCCTTCTGTTCTGTTAATCAAGCTGACTATCATCCTGATGATAGTCGTTTTCCCCGCACCATTAGGGCCAAGCAGTCCGAAAATCTCGCCCTTTTCTACCGCAAAACTTACCTTATCTACAATCGTTTTGCTCCTGATCTTCTTTGTGAGATTTTTTACCTCTAACGAATATTGAGACATGTTAAACTCCCCTCTTTTTATTATTTCCTATGTACCCCGCATATTTGTTCATATAGTTATACGAGTCTATTTGAATACAAGTTTCATTTTTTTGGAAAAAATTTATATACCTGTTCGCATGCTCCATAAAAAAGGCCGGTTCCCATATTTCAGAGATCCGGCTGTTAATGTATATTGTTAAACTGCAGTTGTAGGAATTGAATTGATTACTTCTTGAACAGGCACATACTCATACCCTAGATCCTTGGCTACAGGAGCATATGTTATATGTCCATTGAATGTATTAACACCTTGTTTAATTGCGTAGTTATTCTGGATTGCTCCAACCGCTCCATGATTGGCAATTTGCAGGGCATAAGGCACCGTGACATTCGTCAAAGCGATAGTCGATGTTCTTGGCACCGCACCTGGCATGTTGGCAACCGCATAGTGAACAACACCATGTTTCACATATGTCGGATTATCATGTGTGGTAATATGGTCAACCGTCTCAAAGATTCCGCCTTGATCAATTGCCACATCGACAATGACAGAGCCTGGAGCCATCTTTTTGACCATTTCCTCCGTCACAAGCTTCGGTGCTTTTGCACCAGGGATAAGGACAGCGCCGATTACTAAATCAGACTCCGACACAGCTGCTTCAATATTCGCAGGGTTGGATATAACTGTATTTAGGCTTGACCCAAATTGATTATCTAATTCTCTTAATCTTTCAGGATTCAAGTCCAGCAGGGTTACATTTGCGCCAAGACCTACTGCAATTTTTGCAGCGTTTGCGCCTACAATACCGCCTCCGATGATTGTTACATTACCGCACTTCACACCAGGCACCCCGGCCAGCAAAATCCCTTTACCGCCATGGGGCTTCTCCAGGAACTGGGCACCAATCTGAACAGCCATTCTCCCCGCTACCTCGCTCATTGGTGTCAGCAGCGGCAGTTTGCCGTTCACTTCAATTGTTTCATAGGCAATGCCTGTTACACCCTTTTCTACCAATGCTGCAGCAAGTTCCTTTTCTGCTGCCAAGTGAAGATAGGTAAACAAGATTAGACCTTTGCGGAAGTAGCCGTACTCCGATTTTAGTGGTTCCTTTACTTTCATTATCATCTCAGCTGTATTCCATACTCCTTCAGCAGTTTCAGCGATTTTAGCACCAGCTGCTGCATACTCTGCATCTGTAAAGCCGCTGCCTGCACCTGCATTTGACTCAACAAGGACCTCATGTCCGCTGTTTTTTAAGTAAGCGACTCCAGAAGGAGTAATCGCAACCCTGTTTTCATTGTTTTTTATCTCTTTCGGAATACCAATAATCAATACAATCCACCCCTTGTTAGTTTTTCTTACTTTAATTGTTAGTTATCTTATAATTATAATAGGACGAATTGCGAAATTAATCTTTGGTAAAAAGGATAAAAGTAATTTTGCGCCTTTGTGATAATTCACAAAACTTAAAACAGGGGTTTAATTCTGTTGCCAGTGCAGCAGTTTCAAGTCGAGATACAGCATGAATTTTTGGGAAGGAATTGATAGGTCGACTTCCATTATTTCTGAAATCCGCTTTAACCGGTATGTTAGTGTATTAGTATGTATATGAAGCTTTGCAGCTGTTTTTTGCATGCTTTCACTCTCATCCAAAAAGGCTTCCAAAGTTACTAAAAGCTCTGTATTATGACTAGTATCATATTCACTTAATTTTTTGATCGCCATATTGTCAAAACCATCCTGAATTCGTTTTTCCAACAGTACGTCCATAAATTGATAGATTCCTAAATCTTGATAAGCTAAAAAGGATTGTGCCTCACCTGGAAACTTCTCCTTAACCTCGACGACTTTTTTTGCTTCTTTTAAACATTTTTGTACTTGCCCCATATCAGAATAAATGCTGCCATACCCTCCATCGACATCTGCTATATGAAACTTTTCCTCTAAGCTGTTGGGGAAATTCCGAATAAACTGCTTGAATACTGCAGCAGTGTTGACTTGTTTGTCGACCGTACTTGCTAATAGAATCAGTTCATGATCGTCCATTGTATAAAGAATGATTTTGACATCATCCATAACCTTGAGCAAATAAATGATTTGCTTTTCCATTTCCTTACTAATAATTTCTTTAAAGTTAAAAACCATAATTGTAAATTCGTTGCTTGTGTAATTTAACTCTAACAGCTTTTGATTGGCCTCTTGTTCGCTCACATGACCAGTAAGAAGTTTCCAAAAGAATTCCTGATCATCTCGTGATGAAGGTCTTTTGTTTTTTCCAAACCGGGATAATAGATGTTTACCGACTGCGGCAGCGTTTTGTAATATTTCCATTTGACTGTCTGTCAGTGGCTGATTCCATTCTATTGCCCATATATAGCCAATAACCTCATTCCCTCTCCAAATCGAAACAGCCACTCTGCTGCCAAGACCAATCTCTTTTTTCCCTTCAATCCTGATTGGCTTTTTGCTTTGGAGGAGATTAGGTATAACTCCGTCTTTCCACAAGCGGTTTATCACTTTCTCAGGAACTCGCCTGCTTATAATTGTAGAAATTCTGACAGGATCAGTTTCCTCACCATGGCTGCTGTATACAAGAACACGATGATGGGTATCTTCAAGTGTTATCGAGCATCCGAGCAAATCACTGACATGATCTACAAAACTTTCAAGAGAATCGTACATCTCCCTCCGGAAAGGATTTAATGGCTGATTAGGCATTGATCTGCTCCCTTCTTCCTTTGGAATTGTTTGCTTTTCTACTATTCTATATGGATTAGGTTATGTACAACAACACTATAATTATAGATCGCCTCGGTTATTTAGAAATTCGGCTAGCTTGCTGCATGAAAAAATGAGCCGTTTTCCAGGCTCATTTTATTATTTTAGCTTAAAGTAATTCCATATTTTCTGGTAATTTCACTTCAGACAGAATTCTAGCTTCCTCCAGTCTTTCCTTATAATAAGAGGTACCGTTTTTCAGCCTCGAATCTAAATAAGCTGGATGTGTCATCACTTCCACCGTCTTGCCGTCTTCCACTCTTTCTTGGAGCTTTTCAAAGTAATCATCTGTAACTCCCTCACCGAAAAAGTCAGTAATTAAAATATTAGTAACAGTTTTCACATCTTTAAAGTGAGGACCAGCAATCCGGACAGGAACATCATATTTTTCTGACAGTCTTTTTATGACAGGGTAAAACTCCTTGATTCCATGAACATGATGATGGCTGTCAAAATGCGTCGGCCGCAAGCCTGCAGCCAAAAATCTTTCTATTTGAGCTGTCCATTCCCGTTCAAGATCCTCATGCGAAATTTCCTCTGGATGTCCATATACTTCGTTTTGCTTCTTGAAAAGACCATCATTACCAATGAGACTTGGCGCACTAGTAAGCGGTTTTCCCCATGTAAGGACAAGATGGACACCAACCTTTAATGAAGGTGTAGATTTAGCAATTTCAAGCGCATGCTCAGTTCCTGCAGCATTCATCATCATTGTTGCTGAATTGACAATACCGTCTAAGTGAGTATCAAGAACCCCATAATTAACTCCTCTGGAAAAACCGAAATCATCTGCATTCACAAGCAATTTAATCATTCTAGTTCCCCTTTACTCCAAATTATTTTACACTATAACTTAATATACTTCTGTTATATATTTTGACATAAAACAGCTAATAATGAAAGCGCTTTTATCCAGTGGTTTACTCACATAAAATAAGCCAGATCTTTAACAGACCTGGCTGACCAATCTCTATCCTGTTAAAAACTACTCTGCCAACTTCTCGACAAATTGCATATCTATAAGCTCTTCATATTTATAGCCTTCTTTATATACACCTGTTTTCTCAACAACATCCATAGGCTTTGCCAATGCTTCCTCACTAATGAAGCCGTCCTTGCTCCACAGCTGATCTGCATAGGCACGGTCAAGGGAAGCTTTTAAGCTTTCATCAGATGTAGTTGGAAACTCTTTTTTTAATACTTCCATTGCCAGATCATGGTCATCATCAACTGTCTTCAGTCCTTTAAGCATCGCTTTGACAAAACTTTCGACTACTTCCGGCTCATTCTCTATCGTTGATTTTTTGACACTTATGACGGAATATGGATAGTCTCCTAAACTAGGAAAACTATAGAATGGTTCATTCCAAACCCCTTTATTAATACCTTCTGTTATTTGCGGTTCTCCGCCATTAGCAATATCTGCCTGACCTGATTCAACAAGTGAAACAACTGCACTAGCGTCAGCAGGCTCCTCCAGCTTTACATCTTTATCCGGGTCCAACCCAAGCTCTATCAGCAGCCATCTTGTCAGAAGATTTGGGCTCCCGCCATACCGGCCAGCGGCAATCGTTTTTCCCTCCAAATAATTTGCCAGTTCTGCTTCACTAGTACTGTCTATTTGCTCATCAGAGCTGCCCATTAAATAAACATTAGCTCGATTGACGACATTCACGACTCCTTGAATCGGGTCAGAGCTTCCTGGGTTCGCCATCTGGTTCGAGTCTGGTCCGGCAATATTTCCCCATGCATCTCCGCTTACAAGGGATGTAACATGTGCTCCTCCTGTAGCAGTAATGACTTCAACTTCAAGTCCCTCTTCCTCAAAGTATCCCTCTTGTATGGCTAAGTAAAGAGGCAGATAACCAATTAAATGAACAGGTTCGGCTATGACAATCTTCTTCAAGCCTTCCTCTGTTCCGCCACCAGAATCTTTTGAAGCACAGCCTGCAAGCAGCATCATAAGGCCTAATAAAGCAATCAGCAGCAGTTTGCCTTTCCGCACCATAAATCCCCCTTTTTTCTAAGTTGCGATTAGCCATCTCCCGAAAAACACATATGAATAAAGTTGCTGATAATTGTTCTAATAACGGATGGTTATCGGTAAAATATATGGGAGGAAGCATTGTCTATATTCATGAATCTTACCTCTCCACTTTTTAGTTTTCAGTTGTTATGGAGCATTCCTGCCCTTTAACAGCATTTTCTCCACCCAAACTGTCGCGAAATACATCAGTATCGACAGCAAGGACAAAACAACAACTCCTACCCAGACGAGATTGATGTTCATGATTTGTCCTGCATAAAGGATCATTCTGCCAATTCCTTGTCTAGAGCTGATAAATTCACCAACAATGGTGCCTGCCAAGGCAAGGGCAATATTAATCTTTAATGAGCTGACAATCCATGGCATGCTTGTTGGAATAACAACCTTTGTGAATACATGCCAGCGCTTTGCTCCAAGTGAATACATAAGCTTCTCCAAATCTTTATCGACTGCTTTAACACCGCTGTAAGCAGCCAGGGCAGTAACAATGACAGTCATCATGAAGGCAAGCACTACTTTAGAACTGAAGCCAATTCCAAAGAGAATAACTAAAACCGGTGCAAGGGCAAGCTTTGGAACAGCATTAAAAGCGATTAAATACGGCTCTGTAATTCGGGAGTAATAATAAGACCACCAAAAGGATAAACCAAGCAATGCCCCAATAAAGGTTCCAAGGATAAACCCGAGTACAGTTGATCCGCTCGTATACATTAAATCTTCAAGCAATGTTCCTTCTGTGAATGCTGTATATGCAGTCCCCCATATAGTAGACGGACTGCTCCAATAATACGAGTCAATAATTTGCCATCTTGCAAACAGTTCCCAAAACACAATCAACAATATTCCTAAAGCCCATTGTCCGTATAAGGTAATGCGTGTTCTTCTTTTTGCTAATTTCTCCTCATCTTCTATATACGGAAAGGGATTTTGATTCTGCTGCGCCAACGAAGATTCCTCCTTTCCTTTTAGTTTTCTGTCTTAAGAGTCTTTAGTACATGCTCTTTTAATTCAATAAATTCAGCGCTCAGTAAGGTGTGGGCACTTCTCGGTCTTGCTAGAGGGACGGTAACTTTCTCCTTGATTGTTCCAGGTCTCTGAGACATTATATAAATATCATCAGATAGAAAAATCGCCTCATCAATATCATGTGTAATGAAAAGAATGGTCTTTTTAAAGTCGGTCCATATTTGTAAAAGCCATTCTTGCATTAATAGTCTTGTTTGCGCATCAAGGGCACCAAAAGGTTCATCTAATAAAATAATGTCCTGATCATATAGCAATGTCCTGAGCAATGCGGCTCTTTGCCTCATTCCCCCGGAAAGTTCATCTGGATAATGATTTTCGAAGCCGCCTAATCCGTACCTTTCTAGCAGGGGTGCTGCCTGGCTGATTGCTTCTTTTTTCAGAATTCCTTTTATTTCCAAACCCAAGATAACATTATGCATTATCGTCCTCCAAGGCAGCAGCAAATCCTTCTGCAGCATATAGCCTACATAACCGTTCTTTCCTACAATATCGTTACCGTCAAGCAGCACCTCCCCTGTGGAAGGTTTGATTAACCCGGCAATAATATTAAATAATGTTGATTTTCCGCAGCCGCTTGGACCAATGATGCTAACAAATCTTCCTTCTGGAATTTGTAAGTTCGTATCCTTTAATGCATAAAAGTCTTTATTGTCTTTTCTGAAAATCTTGCTGCTGTTTTTAACCTCTAACTTATACACTTCCAACCCTCCTGTCTTAGAACACTATTCATCCATTTTCCTGTCCTTAATGTATAATTATTCTAGGCGATATCATTATGTGCGAAAATATTTAGCTGGCACGAGACTGACATAAAGACGATTGAATTTATTTGCTATACTATATGTAAAAATTTATTAGAGAGGAACAGCCAAATGGAAAAAAATGCTTTAGTGATTGGAGCAACAGGGCTTGTCGGAAGGGAGCTTGTGCAATTGCTTACAGAGGAAAATAACTACAGTACTGTAACAGTCCTGACAAGAAGGAAAAGCTTTGAGCACCCTTTAATAAAGGAGGTAGTTGTTGATTTCAGTAATCTTGCAGCATACAGGGAGGAATTTACGGCTGATGATGTTTTTTGCTGTATCGGCACAACGATAAAAAAAGCGGGGAGCCAGGCAGAAATGAAAAAGATTGATTTGGAATACCCTGCAGAAATTGCCAGGCTCGCATATGAAATGGGAGCAAAACAGCTGCTCGCAATCAGTGCAATCGGAGCTGATAAAAACTCCAAAATATTTTACAGCAAACTCAAGGGAGAATTCGAAATACAGCTTCGAGATATCGGTTATCCATCTATAACAATTCTAAGACCTTCTCTTTTGCTTGGTAATAGAAATGAGTTTCGGCTTGGTGAAAAATTGAGCTCTTACTTGCTGCCGCCGCTTCACTTTCTGCTAGTTGGAGGCTTGAGAAAGTATCGTGGCATTAAAGCGAGTTCTGTAGCTGCTGCGATGAGCAAGCTCGCTCGCAAAAATAAGATTGGCACATATATACTTGAATCAGATGAAATCGAAAAGGCTTCTTAATGCGGACTAGCAGTTTTTCTTAAAAATATAATAATTTTGATTGGAGTCCTGTTAAATGCTTCAAAGCATGAATGCTTTTCTTAGTAAATGGATGCCGCTGGTTACACCAGTTAGTGTCGTAACAGGGGTGCTCTTAGCCTCTTTTTTACATCATTTGTCCTTTCTCGTTCCATGGATTTTTGCTGCCATGACATTCACAGGGAGTCTCAACTCCAACTTTAAATCAATGAAACATACTATTGCTCATCCTTTATCCTTGTTACTGACACTGGCTGCACTTCATATTGTTACGCCAATTTGGGCGTTTGCAATCGGTCACCTATTCTTTCATAATGATCCATTCACCATTACAGGCCTGATACTTGCGACTGTTATTCCCACTGGAATTACAAGTGTTATATGGGTATCCATCTATAAAGGAAATGTGCCACTGACTTTGGCTATTATTCTTGCAGATACACTGCTGTCTCCATTTTTAGTTCCATTGAGTATGAGTATTTTTGTCGGAGAATCGGTTCATTTAGATATTTGGGGCATGATGAGGGGGCTTCTTGGCATGATTGTCCTTCCATCCATTGCAGGAATGGCCGTCAACCAGTTTTACTCAAAGGAAAAAGCATTAAATTGGAATAAGACACTCGCACCTTGGTCGAAGCTTGGTTTGGCAGCTGTGGTAGCAATTAACAGCTCTGTTGTTGCTCCTTTTCTCCGCAATATTGACATGAAATTCATCTACATTGCTCTAACGATGTTTTTTGTGGCGTTATCTGGATACTTTTTCTCCTGGATGATCGGAGTTCTTACAAAACGTCATAAGGAGGAGACGATTGCGATGATCTATACAGGAGGAATGAGAAACATCAGTGCGGGTGCTGTTATTGCAGTCAGCTTCTTCCCACCCCAAACAGCTGTGCCTGTTGTCATCGGAATGCTTTTCCAGCAAATACTGGCTGCAGCCTATGGCCAGGCGATTCGGATGGTTTATCAAAAGCCAGCATTAATGAAAGTTGCTGGCAAAAAAATTTCCTAACAAAAAACACGAGATAAGTATTCTCGTGTTTTTGTGTTATCATGTATTTTGCCTGCTGTCTTTCAAAAAGACAGCACACATTTCTATCATTTCACTTGCCATAATCTTCAAGGTTTCCGTTGTCAGCATTTGGTCTTCCGCATGCATCAGGATTAACGAAAAAGGCAGCTCCTCCCCACTTGCCTCTCTTTGAATAAAGGAGGCGTGTACTTTATGGATTTTGTTGTAGGAGCGTTCCCCTGCCTTAATAATCTCTTTCGCTTCGTCTATTCTTCCCTCCCTCGCAGTGCGGATTGCCTCCACATAGCTGCTCCGTGCTTCACCTGAATACGTTATAATCTGAAAAGCCGCCGCCTGCATTTCCTCTAGTAATTTCATTTTTCTCCTCCGACAGCCTTATTTTTGGTTCAATTGTAATGCATGGTCTAGAATCTTTTCCCCGTCTGCTGTTCCATACAGCCTGACATCAATAACATCAACTGGAATACCATATGGCTTTGCTGTATTGACCGCCGCTTGTTTCATAAAACGCACTTGTGGTCCAAGGAGGATGGCGATAACCCCCTCACTTGAAGTGGCAAGTTCATCTTCGATTGCTCCCTCTGGAATAGCATAAACATCAATGTCCTCTCCCCTTGCTTGAATGGCGGCTTTCATTTTCGAGACAACAATGGAAGTGGACATGCCTGCTGCACATGCCAATATAATTTTTTTCATATTAATTCCTGCCCTTCTTCTTTATTTAATAAGATTATCATCTGCGGCTTCTAATGTCCGTTTAGCAATAATAGATTGATACCAGAACGCAGATTTTTTCATTTGTCTGTTCCTGTTATCTTCAAGATTAATTTCCACTAATCCGTACCGGTTCTTGAATGCG
>JAPSHL010000292.1 GCA_031179905.1 Bacillus sp. (in: firmicutes)
CTGCTTTAGCTGACTCCAACATTCAAGTTTTAGCACATCAGACGAACAAGCGAGGAAAAACATTATGTGGTGACAGCTATTTTTTTCTATCAACTGAAGAATACTTTATCTGTGTGCTGGCAGATGGTCTAGGGAGCGGGGAGTATGCAAATGAATCATCCCAAGCTGTAGCAAGCGTGATTGAAAGTAATCACACTGCAGATGTGGAGGAATTGATGGAATTGGCTAACAATGTCCTTATAAAAAAAAGAGGCGCTGCCGTTAGTGTTTTCAAAGTGGATTATTTATCGAAAAGCATTAAGTACAGCTGTGTAGGAAATATCCGTTTTTTCTTGTACACTTCCGGTGGAAAACTCACATATCCGCTTCCTGTTACAGGTTATCTGTCAGGCAGACCACAAGTTTATCATACTCAAATTTTTTCATATGAAGCTAATTCGAAGTTCCTTGTACATTCAGACGGCTATAATATTCAAGGTGTGAAGGATTTGCTCAAGGGCTATAGCCCATTGCACAATATTGCGGAAACAATTGCGGAAAAATATAATAATTCAGATGATGATTCTACCTTTATTTTAGGAAGCTTGCTTTAATGTAAGCTTTTTTTTTGTCTTTTTGCGCTTTATAAGTCTTGTTTTAGGATGATAGGGTTAGATAATTTCAGTTAATATATAGTAATATGAAGAAAGCAACTCTCTATGATACATATTAGGAAGGATTGTGGTAGCTCATATGGAGAAAGTTTTAATAAAAGAGGATTATCAAAATATGATTGCGAAAGAGCAATCAGTTACAAAAAAACAAGTAGCTAATGTTCTTGCGCTCTTGGAGGAAGGAAATACGGTGCCTTTCATCGCTCGTTATCGGAAAGAGCAAACAGGTGCTTTGGATGAAGTGCAGATAAAGGATATTATGGACCGCTACAACTATATCCAAAATCTGGAGCAGAGGAAAGAAGAAGTAATCCGCTTAATAGATGAACAAGGAAAACTTACAGAAGAACTGAGAAATAGTATTTCAGCCTCTATTAAGCTTCAAGAAGTGGAGGACTTATATCGTCCTTATAAACTGAAAAGAAGAACGAAGGCCACAATTGCGAAGGAAAAAGGGTTGGAGCCACTTGCTGAATGGCTGCTTGAACTTAACAGCAGATCTTCGATTGAAGAAGAGGCGGCGAAATACATATCAGAGGAAAAAGAGGTACTGACAGCGGAGGATGCTATTACAGGCGCAAGAGATATTATTGCGGAGATAGTATCAGATGATGCCGATAGCAGAAAATGGATTCGAAATAAGACATTCCAGGCGGGACTTATCGCTTCTGCTGCTAAAGATGCTGATAAAGACGAAAAAAATGTATATGAAATGTACTATGAATATGAGGAGCCTTTAAATAAAATTGTACCTCATCGTACATTGGCGCTAAACCGAGGCGAGAAAGAGGAAATATTGAAGGTGTCCATTAAGGCGCCGGTTGATACAATAATCAGCTATCTCGAGAAAAAGTGGATGAAGAGAGAAGGTTCTGCTTCTAATAACATTATAAAAGCTGCAATTGAGGATAGCTTTAAAAGACTTATCCAGCCTTCGATTGAGAGGGAGCTAAGAGGAGAGCTTACAGAAAAGGCTGAAGAGCAAGCGATTCATATCTTTTCAGAAAACCTTAGGAATCTTCTGCTACAGCCGCCTCTGAAAGGAAAAATGGTGTTAGGGGTCGATCCAGCCTATAGAACAGGCTGTAAATTAGCAGTAGTAGATGAAACTGGCAAGGTGCTAGAAATAGGTGTCATTTATCCGCACCCTCCTGTTTCGAAAACAAAGGATGCTGCTGCTAAGTTTCAGGAGCTGTTAACAAAATATAAGATTGAAATGGTTGCTGTGGGAAATGGGACAGCCTCTAGAGAAACTGAGCAATTTGTTGTCGAACAGATTAAGAAGCAAGACATGGAAATATTCTATTTAATTGTTAATGAGGCAGGAGCAAGTGTGTACTCGGCTTCAGAAATAGCCAGAGAGGAGTTCCCGAACTTTCAAGTAGAGGAACGAAGTGCGGTTTCCATTGCGAGAAGGCTTCAAGACCCGCTGGCAGAACTTGTGAAAATTGATCCGAAGTCAGTCGGCGTCGGCCAATACCAGCATGATGTATCCCAGAAAAAACTCTCCGACTCCCTTGGATTTGTCGTTGAAACAAGTGTAAATAAAGTCGGCGTTAATGTGAATACAGCGTCTTCTTCTCTTTTGCAATACGTTGCTGGTCTTTCTAAAGCGGTAGCTAATAACATTGTTAAAAAGAGAGAAGAAGAAGGGAAGTTTACAAATAGAAAACAACTTAAGAAAATTCCAAGGCTTGGTGCTAAAACATATGAACAGGCGATTGGATTTCTGCGTATCTTAGATGGTGACGAACCGTTAGATAGAACAGGAATACATCCAGAGCATTATGAAGAAGTGAAAGCACTGTTGAAAAAAATCGGTTTTAATTCCAATCAAATTGGAACAGCTGAATTGAGGGAAGCGTTAAGCGCGCTAAACATAAAGTCGGTTTCTGAAGAGCTTTCAATTGGTGAACTGACATTAGGGGATATTGTTGATGCTTTAATGCGTCCAAGTCGTGACCCGAGGGATGAACTTGCAGCACCTCTACTCAGAACAGATGTATTGAAGCTTGAAGACTTAAAGGCGGGGATGGAGCTTCAAGGGACTGTTAGGAATGTTGTTGATTTTGGTGCCTTTGTTGATATCGGCGTGAAGCAGGATGGCTTGGTGCACATCTCAAAACTTAGTAATAAGTTTGTCAAACATCCGTTGGATATAGTGAGTGTAGGGGATGTTGTCACAGTTTGGGTAGATGGCATTGACCATAATAAAGGACGGGTTGCGTTGACTATGCTTTCTCCAAAAGCATGATTACTAAACTTAATTAACCAAAGGACCTAAGCGGGTCCTTTGGTTTTTAATACCTTTTCATGAACAATTTTTTCTTCTATAGTAATACCAGCATTGGTTAAGCAATCTGACTTGGTAGGTGTTTTTTTCATAAAACGCCTTCTTAATTTGGTTTTGCAGCCATGTAGGCATATGTTTATACCTCCTTTTTAATGTTCTGTGAACAAGAAAAGCGCACTGGGTTACTGCTTCTTGCTGCCTTAGTAAAGGAAATATAATTAAAAGTTACGAAATTGCTAATGTTTACTTCATGATATGCTATAATATTTGTCTTGTTGAGGGGGGATATTAATGACAGATCATGAGCTGCAAAAATTAGTGGAAGAATTGTCACAAACTCATTTTAATATACCGTTTATGCATAAGGCATCCTTTAATCTAAGACTCCGGACAACCGGAGGCAGGTATTTACTTAACAGCCATAATATTGAGATCAATAGAAAATATTTAGATCAATTGGGGATGGAGGAACTAATTGGAATTATTAAACATGAGCTTTGCCACTACCACCTTCATATTAATAAAAAAGGGTATCAGCATAAGGATGCCGATTTCAAGAATCTGCTGCGAAAAGTGGGCGGGCCGCGTTATTGTTCATCCTTGCCGAAGGATAATAATCAAGCTAAACCTAAGCGAACACTTGTATACAGATGCCAATCATGCAATCAAATTTATCTTCGTCGAAAAATAGTAAATACAAAAAAGTATGTTTGCGGGAAATGCAGAGGGAAATTGACCTTGGAGGAAACAAGAAACAATTAGGAAAATACAGTGATTATAAGGCATTTATATGCAATAAAGGCATGTTCAGATTCGTGATAAAAAAAGTTTTAGAAATACGCTTGACTTTTAATATATACCTGCCTATAATGTAAAGAGTCGACAAGAGAGCGCGATGAATTAATTAGAGCCCTCTGTTAGACAAGTTATTAAATGTTAAAGCATTATTCCGCAGTAGCTCAGTGGTAGAGCACTCGGCTGTTAACCGAGCGGTCGTAGGTTCGAATCCTACCTGCGGAGCCATTATTGTTTTGGGGAAGTACTCAAGAGGCTGAAGAGGCGCCCCTGCTAAGGGTGTAGGTCGCGATAGCGGCGCGAGGGTTCAAATCCCTCCTTCTCCGCCATTACTTTTATAATGGCCCATTGGTCAAGCGGTT
>JAPSHL010000293.1 GCA_031179905.1 Bacillus sp. (in: firmicutes)
GTATCCGGGAATATCAGACAGGTGACAGATTCTCGTGGATCAATTGGAAAGCGAGCGCTAAGAGGGATTCTTTTATGACGAAGGAGTTCGAACAGAAGCAGTCACATGACATTTTGGTAGTGCTAGATTGTGAGAAAAGCGAGAAATTCGAGACGCTAGTATCATTTACAGCCTCTTTAATTAGAGGAATTATTCGTAAAGGAGCACAAGCAGGCTTGCTGACGGTTGAGAAGGAGAGGACAACCTTCCCGATTAGAGGGGGGGAAGGCCAGCGAAGTCTTCTGTTCCATCATTTAGCTAAGTGTGAGGATGCTTGTCCGCTTTTATTGGCAAATGTACTTGATAATGAAATGTCATTATTGCAGCAACAAGCGACTTTATTGATTACTACCACGAACTTGACGAAGCAGCTTGTAGAAAAGACAAGCTATCTTGCCAATAAACGCTATCAGGTGGCCATTTTTCTTGTGAAGGAAGCAAATGAGAGCTTAACTCGGGAAGAAAGAAGCTTAAAAACTGCAGCTTCCTCAAGGGGGATTATGGTCATTCCTGTGTCAAAAGGAAGGTTCAAGGATGCATTTTTGGAGGTGGCAACTAGTTGAGATCTATAGGGATTCATACGGCTATTTCTAATTTCCTGCTGTATGTGCTTGGTTTTTTTCTCATATGGGAATGGCTGCGGCCAATGGAGCAACTAACTAATACAGGGAATGTCTTCGTTTTTATCCTGTTTTTATGCCTCTCACTTGTAATAGCCTATCTGCGTATTCATCCTATCTTGAGCGGTCTTATTAAAATTGGCTATATTCTATTTGTTTTACAATATATATTCTATGGAAACTCCTTTTTTACATTTGACTGGGTTGGTGCCTTTATTTCAGAAATAATTGAAAATGTTGCGATTTTATTTGATACGAATTGGCCTGAGTTAACAAATATGTTCAAAAGTCTGCTCTTCTTTATTTTGTTGTGGTTAATGTCGTACCTCATTGATTATTGGCTGATTAAGCGAAGACGTATATTTACATTCTTTCTGTTGACGATGATTTATATAACGGTTCTTGATACCTTTACCCCATATGATGCATATGCAGCAATTATAAGGACCACCTTAATAGGTTTCACGGCAATGGGCATGCTGACATTCTACCGCATGAAGGATAAGGAGAATATACAAAACAGTAGATTCTTAGCAGTAAAGTGGATGGTTCCGCTGCTCTTCTTTGTTGTTGCTAGTGCGGTAATAGCATATGCAGCACCGAAAGCAAATCCTATATGGCCAGACCCTGTGCCGTTTATCCAAACAATCAGTAATAATGGCGGAGAGGGAGATGGAAATGGCAATGGTCCTCATCGGGTTGGCTACAGTGTAGATGATTCAAGACTTGGAGGAGACTTTGAGCCGGACGATACACTAATGTTTCAGACGGAAGTTGAATCTGCTCATTATTGGAAGGTAGAGACAAAAGATACGTACACAGGCAAGGGCTGGGTCCAATCAGAAGAAGCAGTGGAAATGAACGGAAAAAACTTTCAAAGGATTGAAGGAGCTGGTGACATTCCGTTCGTAGCTTTTGAAGAAGGGAACACTGTAAAGACAGAGGGACAGGAAAGTACAGTTCATTTTGCACAGCCTTTTGATTACCTTCTCTATCCTTTAGGAGCAACTGAAGCGGTTTCGAGTATTGATACGACAATGATTATAGAAACAGGAAGTGAACGAATTTCCTTCGATTTTCCGACAGATTCCTATAGAGTGAGTTATGAAAAGCCTGAATATAGTTTAAGTGCATTGACGAGTGCTGACATGAGCGGATATTTAAGAGAAAATCCTGAAATGGCAGCAAGATATACGCAGCTCCCACAAAATCTTCCACAGAGAGTCATCGACTTGGCAGCTGAAATCACAAAAGATGAGGACAATGTTTTCGCAAAAGCGAGAGCAATCGAAAACTACTTTTCCGGAAATGGTTTTGTGTACAGCCAGAGTGATGTGGAAATACCTGCTGATGACGAAGATTATGTCGATCAGTTCCTTTTTGAAACTAAAATAGGCTATTGTGATAACTACTCAACATCAATGGTCGTTATGCTCCGTTCCCTCGGCATTCCTGCTAGATGGGTTAAAGGATTTACCGAAGGAGAGCTTGTCAAACAGGAAAACAATGTAAGTGAATACGATGTAACCAATAATAATGCTCACTCTTGGGTAGAGGCATATTTTCCAGGAGCAGGCTGGGTCACATTTGAACCGACACAAGGCTTTTCCAATGAAAATTCGTATGTAAATGATGTTAGAAATGAAGCTGACACGAATACAGAGGAAAATGAACAAACTGAGCAGGAAGCACAACAGCAACGGGAAGAACAGCAAGTTCCAGAAGAAGAAACCGTTGCATCAGATCAGACCGAAGAGTTCTCATTTAAAAAGTGGTGGAATGCCTTCACTGACTTTGTAGCTGAAAGATGGAAATGGCTGGTTGGTGGCGCTGCGCTAATCGCAGCTATGAGCTGGATATTGTTCTGGAAGAGACATAAATGGCTGCCTCTATTTTATA
This sequence comes from Bacillus sp. (in: firmicutes), assembly GCA_031179905.1. Classification (GTDB taxonomy): domain Bacteria; phylum Bacillota; class Bacilli; order Bacillales; family Cytobacillaceae; genus Niallia. Next base: position 2,559 of record JAPSHL010000293.1, read on the forward strand.
TATGGAAATTTAAGCACAGGAAGAAAGGCGATGATTTTGAAAAAGCCTATTTAACCTTACTTAAAATGTTGCAGCTCTCAGGCTGGGGCAAACAAGATAACATGACATTACGAGAATATGCCAAATACATTGACCACGTAATGAACACGAATGAAATGGCGGTTCTAACATCTAAATATGAGGAGTTCCTGTATAAAGGGAATAATCAGGACTGTAATTGGACTGAATGGAAAGAAATATGGGAAAGATTGATTAAAAAAACAGCAGCTTGATTATGAAAAAGGAATTCAAACATTTAATTGATTATTGGGGACCTTTTTTAATGCCCATCATTTTAGATGATTTTGGACTGACTGCAAAGCTGTTGTGGCTAGGATTAATCTACAGCAGCCGTTAACATTGCAGAAATAATTATCACCCATTATTTCTGCCAAATAGAGGGATTTTAAAATAGAAGAAGGCTTCGAAAGTATGAATAGAGGGGGTCATGGAATTGTGTGAAAATTTAATCAAAACAACAACACCTTGACCTGCAATTCGACATGTTGTTACAATGTTCTAAACTAATAAATTTCCTTCATATATCCTCGATGATATGGTTCGAGAGTCTCTACCGGGTCACCCTAAAGGATCCGACTATGAAGGCAGATGGGTCTTTGTTATAATTGTGCGTAAAAAAGCTTTTATAACCTTTATGAGGACTAGAATTCTGCCTTCGTTTTTATTTGAGGCTGAATTCTAGTCTTTTTTATATGAAGAAAAGCTTTTTTGAGGCTATGAAATAGTCCTATATGTTTTTTGCAAGGCTTTTCGTTTTATAGCATGAATAAGCAAAAATTAGAAAAAATAGTAACAATGAGCTTTTTAATAGATTAATGAGGTGAATTACATGGGGAAAACAAGCATTCAAGACCAAGAAATGATTGTCGTTCTTGATTTCGGCAGTCAGTATAACCAATTGATCACAAGAAGAATCAGGGAATTTGGAGTGTACAGTGAATTGCACCCGCATACGATAACAGCTGAGGAAATCAAGGCGTTAAACCCAGCGGGAATTATCTTCTCTGGTGGACCTAACAGTGTTTATGACGAGAATGCATTCGGCTGTGATGAGCGCATCTTTGATTTAGGACTTCCGATTTTCGGAATTTGCTACGGCATGCAGCTGATGACAAAGCATTTGGGCGGTAAAGTTGAAAGAGCGAAGCATCGTGAATATGGAAAAGCTGAAATTAAAATTGAAAACAGCACAAAACTTTTCTCTGATCTTCCAAGTGAGCAAATTGTATGGATGAGCCATGGGGATCTTGTAGTAGAGCAGCCTGAAGGATTTACAGTGGACGCGGTTAACCCTTCTTGTCCAATCGCTGCAATGAGCAATGAAGAAAAAGGTCTTTATGCTGTTCAATTCCATCCGGAAGTGCGCCATTCTGTATATGGAAACGAACTGTTGAAAAACTTTGTTTTCGGTGTGTGCGGATGTAAAGGCGACTGGTCTATGGAGAACTTCATTGAAATCGAAATGGAGAAAATCCGCCAAACAG
>JAPSHL010000073.1 GCA_031179905.1 Bacillus sp. (in: firmicutes)
TTTCCCAAAAGGGAATATTTATTGGGAAGATTTTTACAAAAACCATTTTCCTATCTATAATGGTTATTAGCAATGACAAGGGAGCGAAAAAGATGATAATCGGTTATATGAGGCCTTCTTTCGAGGATGGGGATTGTCAGCATCAAAGGCAAATGCTTAAAGACATCTGCGCACAAATAGTGCAGGAGGAGCATTCATCTGCAAAGAAAAGAGTTGCGCTCACACAGATGCTTGAACAATTAAATGAAGGAGACAAGATTGTCGTGTCCAGATTATTTACGTTTGCCGATTCAAGCAGGCATCTTTTTGAATTACTTGAAATACTAGAGCAAAAAGGAATCTATCTGCAAGCACTCTATGAAGATATTGACACAGAAGATAAAAAAGAATATTCGTTAAGCAAAATGGTCGGATATTTAGTGGAATTTCAAAATGAAATCATCAGTGAACGGACTAAAAAAGGGATGGAATATGCAAAACAAAAAGGCATTCCAACAGGAAGACCAAGGAAAGCAGATGAAAATGTAAAAAAGGCGATTCAAATGTATCAAAGCAAAAAATATAGTTTAAAGGAAATAAAAGAGGCAACTGGTATAAGCAAATCAACTCTTTACCGCTATTTAGAAAACTAGTGCAAAGAAAAGGGAGAGGGTGTAAATGAGAAGAGTGGAAGTGTGCCCATATACTGATGAGTGGCGTATTTTATTTGAGAAAGAGAAAAGGCTGCTTGAGTGTATATTTGAAGAGGAATTGCTGGAAATACATCATATAGGAAGCACAAGCATATCAGGCATGAAGGCAAAGCCGATCATTGATATAATGCCAATTGTGAAAGATATCCGCAATATTGACCGCTATAATAGCAAAATGGCTGAAATCGGCTATGAGGCAAAAGGGGAAAACGGAATTCCTGACAGGAGATACTTTCAAAAAGGCGGGGATATGAGAACGCATCATATCCATATTTATGAAGCAGGCAGTCCGGATATTTTCCGACACTTAGCGTTCCGCGATTTTTTACGTGCCAACAAGGAGGAAGCAGATCGATATGGCGATTTAAAAGAAATACTCTCCAAAGAGTATCCTGCAGATATAAAGTCATATATACAAGGAAAGCATGAGTTTGCAGCATCTTTGGAACAAAAAGCTTTAAAATGGGCTAAACCACAGAAAATATAACCCCGATTCCAAATAATTTTCCAATCAATAGGCGAACTTTTTTCTATACATTAATATTTGAACGATTGCTGATAAAAACAAATGAATAGGAGAATATTAAGGATTATCAACATTCGTGGGAGGATAATCATGCCAGAACAGAATATTGAGCTTACTTCAACAGAGATAGCATCCTTATGGACTTCTTATATGAATAATACTATGTCTACATGTGTGCTTGGCCATATGAGTAAGAATATAACAGACCAAAAGATTGCAGAAGCATTAGACAAAGCGCTTATCATCTCTGTCAAGGAAGTGAAGAAGCTTGAACAGATCTTTCAGGAGGAGAATTTCGCACAGCCCTATGGTTTCACAGAAAAGGATGTGAATTTAGGAGCTCCCGCTTTGTTTACTGATACTTTTTCTCTGCAGTATATCAATCATATGGCAAAGGCAGGTATGCTTGCTTACAGCGGATTTACGGCGATGAGTTTCCGGGAAGATATCATCCAGCATTTCACAGTTTCCTTAAGTGAAACTGCTAAGCTTTATAGCCTTACGAATGATGCATTAAAGGAAAAAGGGATGCTGGTTCGTTCTCCTTACATAATCCCGCCTTCAGATAAAGATTATATTAATAGTAACAGTTATTTAAGTGGATTAAATCTCTTTCATAAAAAACGCCCGTTGAATGCAATTGAAATATCGCATTTGTTTATGAATATCCAAACAAATAATATCGGTTACAAAATCAGTCTTGCATTCGGGCAAACATCTGATGACAGGGATGTGCAGGATTACATGATGAGGGGAAAAGACATCTCGCAAAAACATGTCAAAATATTTGCTGATACTTTGATTGATGGAAACATACAAAGTCCCATGTCTTCAGATATTGGGATTACAGAGTCCACAAACAAGACATTTTCTGATAAATTAATGATGTTTCATATGGCTCTATTAAGTGCTTCAGGAATCGGCAACTACGCAACAGCAGCAGGTGCCAGCCAAAGAAGCGACCTTGCAGTTAATTACGAGCGGCTGTCTTTTGAAATAGCTCAGTACGCAAAGGAAGGGGCAAATATCATGATCAAAAACAGCTGGCTGGAGCAGCCTCCAGCAACAGCAGACAGGGACAACCTCATTAGAAATAAAAAATCAGAACAGGGATGATAGATTGAAGACAGAGCCATGCAGCAGCTTTGTCTTTTATTGGTTTTTAAGTAGCCGGTTTTTTTAAATTTTGTTGAATTATGTGAGCGCTTTCTTCGAGTATATACATAACCGGCATCTGGGATGTGATATTAGAATCCCCCAGATAAACTTCCGTTACATAATAGGCTATGTTTATATCTGAGATTTTGGCAAGCTGGCAGTTTTTACTGTTCGTGATACTTATAATGTTGGAGCCTTCTACTTTCAGCTGATTAGCCAAATTAAGTGTGAAGTCAGTTTCACCAGAAACTGAAAGTATGATAGATGTACTGTTTTTTAATTCCTTGCTGTTTATTGGATAAAAAGGATCTTTAATGAAGGAGGAGAATTTTCCAAGACTGGAAAAATATCTTGCTCCATATTCGGCTAAAATACCTGAACTTCCAGTCCCTACAAAAATAATTTTTTCAGTGCTCAGAACGAGTTCAGCCATTTTTTGAATATGGGACTCAAGGTTTCCCTTCATCGTTCGTTCTAGAAACTCGGAGAGATAGTATTGAGTAGATTTAAGATTTTCTCGTTCATTTCTGTCTAGATAGAGCTTAAGCTTTACTTTAAATTCTGAAAATCCATCACAGTTAAGCTTTCGGCAGAAACGCAATATGCTGGAAGTGGATACATGGGTTTGATCGGACAGCTCTCTAATCCGCATATAAATGACTTTATCGCTGTTTTTCGTGATGAAATTATAAAGAATCATTTCCAATTCATTAAATGTTTGGACCATTTCTTTTGTAAACAGGTTAATCTCCTCCTAACAGGATCTGTTTTTATTCCAGCAATATTTCAAACCACAATATAAATATAAAACAACTTGTGCCATAATTGAAACAATTTCCTCAAAGTGAAACAAAAATCTAAGTAGCTAATTTGTATTGATAATTAAATGAAAGCGTATACAATACAGTTTAAGGAGGAGTTAACAAAGTATATATAGTTTAATTAATAAATAATTGGAGGGGTTCATAATGAAAAAACTGTTATTAGTGTGTGCTGCAGGGATGTCTACAAGTCTCTTGGTCAATAAAATGAAGGATGCAGCAGAGGAAAAAGGGGTAAGTATTGAGATATTTGCATTGCCTGTTTCAGAATGCCAAAGCGTAGCAGATCAGGTTGATGTTGTGCTTCTTGGCCCGCAGGTGCGTTACCAAAAACCGCAGGTGGAGTCCATTATCGCGGGCAGAGTTCCAGTGGAGGTAATTGACATGAGGGCATATGGAACGATGAATGGGAAAGCCGTTTTGGAAAGAGCGCTTGAGCTGCTGTAATCAGCAGCGTACAAAGAGAAAAGAGATCAGGCGAGACCTCCTGCACAGCTTGTAATTACACCATCTGCCTGTCAAACGAATTCTTCATCTAAAGGATGTAGAATTATATATTAATAGGGGGAGTAACTTATGGGTTTTATGGCCAATTTTGAAAAATTTGCTGAGAAGGCTTTGGTGCCTATTGCTTCAAAACTGAACTCACAGCGGCATATCGTAGCAATTCGAGATGCATTCATTTTATCTTTTCCGATTACGTTAGCTGGTTCACTTATCGTATTGCTGAATTTTGCTGTATTGGCACCAGATGGGTTTATTGCAAAAATACTTTTTCTTCACAAGCTGTTTCCTGGCTTAGCAGATTTACAATCTGTTTTTTCTCCAGTCCTGAACGGGTCGACGAATATTCTATCGATGTTCATCGTCTTCCTGGTGGCAAGGAATATGGCAATTTCACTAAAAGCAGATGAATTGCTGAGCGGATTGACGGCTTTATCCACTTTCTTTATTATATATCCGCCATATACAACGGTTGAAGGTGCTAACTTCCTGACAACTCAGTGGGTAGGGGCACAAGGTCTTTTCGTTGCAATCATAGTTGGTCTACTTGTCGGTGAATTTTTCAGTGTGCTTTCCAAATCAAAGAAATTACAGATTAATATGCCAGCATCTGTACCGCCGGCTGTTGCCAGGTCCTTTAAGGTGCTGTTCCCAATCATCATTATTACGGTAGTATTTGCAGTTGGAAACGCAATTATCAATGCCTTCTATCCAAAAGGCTTGCATGAGTTCATTTATGCAGTAATTCAGACACCGTTAAAGCATTTAGGCACTAATATTTTCTCACTTGTCATCCTTGCAATTGTCTCTAACCTTTTATGGGTATTTGGTATTCATGGTCCAAACACGATTGCTGCCATTCGTGAGGCGATGTTTGCTGAAGCAGGTCTTGAGAACTTAAACTATGTGGCAGAACACGGTTCAGCATGGGGTGCGCCATATCCTGTTACTTGGGCAATTAACGATGCCTTTGCAAACTACGGTGGCTCAGGTATGACATTAGGTTTATTAATTGCCATATTTATTGTCGCAAAACGGAAGGATTACAGAGATATCGGCAAGCTGTCGATAGCTCCAGGCTTATTCAATATCAATGAGCCAGTTATTTTCGGTTTGCCGGTCGTTTTAAACCCAATATTAATCTTGCCGTTCATATTAGTTCCTGCCATCAATATTATCATAGGCTATGCTGCTATTGTATCAGGACTGATTCCGCCGATAGCATATTCTGTCCCGTGGACAACACCAGGACCGCTGATTGCATTCTTAGGTACAGGCGGAAACTGGCTTGCACTGGTGGTTGGCTTTGTCTGCCTTGCAGTCTCAACACTTATTTATATTCCTTTTGTAATGGCAGCAAATAAAGCAGCTGCTGATAACAATTTCGGCACCAGCGATTCGGAGAAATCCGCATAAGAAAATGAAGGAATATACAATTGAGTTTTACTGCGGGCAGATTAAATTCATAAAGGAATTTTTTGAGGACTATCAAGACAATCTTGTGACAACCTATGTGGAGCAGTCCAGCAGAATAAAAGCTGACGTAAAGGTAAACACAATCCTGCCGATCCATGATGCGAAAAAGCATCTAGAGAATGTTTTTAAGCAGTCTAAGTTCGGATGTGCCCTCCATTTTACAGTAAAGGCAGTAAATGAACCCTTTTAATAAGAAAAGAAACCTCTATTTGGATAGGGGTTTCTTTTTTTAATGAAAATGTTTATTTCAGTAAACAACTAAAGGCACAGAGTGTCTCCTAAGATTTAAAGGATTGGCAGAACAGTGGAGGATTTAATTTCTCTGAGGGCAAGGCTGGTATTTATTTTTGAGATGCCAAGTTTGTTCAGTTTTTTTATGAAGCTCTCTAATCCGCCAGTATTTTTATTGGCAACCTTCAAAAGATAGTCATACTCTCCTGTTAAACAGTGGCATTCCAGAATTTCCTCCATACTGCTTAAAACTCCTTCAAGCTCTGCAATGGCTTCTTCCTGATGGATGTTTGTTGAAATGAAAATATAGCATAATAAATCAAACCCCAATTTTTTATGATTTAAGATTGCCACATGCTTCTCAATAAACCCCTCTTTTTCAAGTCGCTTAATACGTGCATGTGTTGCAGGAGGAGATAAATTGACGAGTTTAGCCAGTTCAGCATTGGAAACCTGGGAGTTTTTTTGTAGTAAATCTAATAAAGTAATATCAACTGAATCGAGCACCTTATGAACAATAGACTCCATAAGTATAACCCTCCTTTTTTTTATTCTGCTTTTACTGTAAGATATAGAGAATTTATGAATTGAATTCTGTAAAAATGAAAAATTTTTAATAAAATTTTGTATTTGTTTCATTGTACAGAATTTTATTTCGTATTAAAAGATGCGGTGATACGATATTAACATAAATAACGTGATTTTTTTGCGTAAAGGAGCTGTTTTTATGCCGTATCTTTTTCTACTGATAACAAGCTTTTTGTTTGGAGGAAATTTTGTTTTAGGCAAATTTCTTGTTGGGCATGCTTCGCCTGCTACGCTGACGAGCTTAAGATGGGCGCTTGCTGTTATCTGCCTCTTGCCGATTATTTGGAAACAAGAGAAAAGACTAATCCCTCCTATAGATGCATTGCTGCCTTTATTCTTTATGGGACTAACAGGAGTAGCCGCTTTTAATCTTTTGCAATTTCAAGCATTAGAGTTTACCTCAGCCAGCAATGTAGGCCTAATTTCTACTTTAAATACAATATCAATAGCTCTGTTTTCTTATCTTCTGTTAAAGGAAAAAATCAATAGATGGCAGGTTGCATCCATGCTTTTGTCTCTTTCTGGAGTTCTGTTAGTACTGACAGAAGGGAGCTTAGGGCTGTTATTGGATTTGCACTTTAATAAAGGAGACATATATATGATCGGAGCAGTATGTATATGGGGACTTTATTCTGTGTGCAGCAGATGGGCAATGCAAAAAACATCACCGCTGATGGCAACTTACTTTTCTGGGGCAATTGGAGTTATTCTGCTCCTGCCATTCAATGCAGTTGATTTTACGATAACAGACTTCAATGCCACCTTCCTAGCATCTATTCTATATACCGGTGTTGTTTCAACAGTCGTTTGTATGGTGCTTTGGAATATCGGCGTACAAAGACTAGGGGCAACTGAAGCAGGGTTATTCCTTAACTTCAACCCCATCTTCACTGCAGTTTTGGCGTTTTTATTTCTGCATGAAAAAATGAGCTGGATGCAGGCTTTAGGAAGCCTTGTGGTGATCTTGGGCTGTTTTTTATTTACAAAACTGAAGAAGTCTCCAGATCATTATTTTAAGAAGAGTTCAATGGTAACTAATGAAGAAGAATCGACAATTTTCGCCCATGGAAAAAAGTAGTCCTTTCTATTTTAGTTGAAATTTACTATAATAATAAGTACACATAAGCAAGGGGGGATTTCATTAATGGAGTCTCCTTTTGTTTGTTCAGATAATCTACTATTGAATTTAACAAGTGAGCAATGAGTTTTTACTGTTTCCACTTTTGTTGTATAGTTAAATATATGTTAATAAATTTGTATAGAACAGGATGTTGAAATAATGAGCGAAAAACCATATAGAGTACTTCTTTACTATAAATATGTAACTATTGAGAACCCTGAAGAATTCGCAAGTGAACATTTAGCTTTTTGTAAGGAGCTAGGTTTGTTAGGGCGTATTCTTGTGTCATCTGAAGGAATCAACGGGACGGTTTCTGGTACTGTTGAACAGACTGATAAATATATTGAGGCAATGAAACAAGACCCTCGTTTTGCAGACACTGTCTTTAAAATAGATGAAGAGGAAGGACATGCCTTCAAGAAAATGCATGTACGCCATAAAAAGGAATTAGTTAACCTTAGTCTTGAAGAAGACATTAATCCATTGGAATTGACTGGGAAGCATTTAAAACCAACTGAGTGGTTGGAACAAATGCAAGACCCTAATGCAGTAATTATTGATGCCCGCAACGACTATGAATTTGACTTAGGTCATTTTAGAGGCGCAATCAAGCCTGACATTGAAACATTCAGGGAATTGCCGGAATGGATTGAGGAAAACCGCGAAATGCTTGAAGGAAAGAAAATTCTGACTTATTGCACAGGCGGAGTGCGTTGTGAAAAATTCTCAGGCTGGCTTAAGCGCGAAGGTTTTGATGATGTCTCACAGCTTGACGGGGGTATCGTAACATACGGTAAAGATCCAGAGGTGCAAGGTAAGCTTTGGGATGGCCAATGTTATGTATTCGACCAACGTATCAGTGTTCCTGTTAATAGAGTGGAGCATGTTGTTGTCGGAAAAGATTACTTCACTGGTGAGCCATGTGAGCGCTATGTGAACTGTGCAAATCCAGAGTGTAACAGAAAGATCCTTTGCTCACCTGAAAATGAGGAGAAGTTCATGAAGAGCTGCAGCCACGAGTGCCGTACACATCCAAGAAACCTTTATGTGAAAGCACATGAACTGACACCAGAACAAGTGGATGCAAGAGTAAAGGAAATTGCTGAGTGGGAAGCAAACCATACAGGCAATTTAGCTTAATTATGAAAGAGGATGTCTAAAGACATCCTCTTTTTTGTTACAATTCGATGCTTTCGCCAATCTTAAGCACTTTGCCTTTTATACCGCGTTCTTCCAGCGCTTTGACAAATGCGTCTCCATCTTGTTCGATAGCAGGAAAAGTGTTGTAATGGATAGGTATGATCAGATCTGCTTTGTACCACTCTGCAGCCAACACAGCATCATCTGGTCCCATTGTATAATGATCGCCAATCGGCAGGAATGCGACATCGATATTATGTCTGTCTCCAATAATTTTCATGTCTCCAAAAAGACCAGTATCACCAGCATGAAGGATTGTTTTTCCTTCTGCTTCAATGACAAATCCAGCTGGCATGCCGCCATAAATAATATTTTTGTTTTCTTCATCAATGATACCTGAGCTGTGGAATGCATGAGTCATTTTCGCTTTTGCAAACTGCAGATCCAATGTGCCGCCAATATTCATTCCAATTGTCTCTGCACCTTGCCAGGACATATATGCAGCCAATTCTGGTATTGCAACAATTGGTGCTTTATTTGCTTTGGAGATTGGTGCTGCATCTAGAATATGATCCCCGTGAGCATGCGTAAGAAGAACTGCATCAACCTTAATATCATCAACTTTAACTTTAGCTGCTGGATTTCCGCTGATAAATGGATCAATAATAAGTGCCTTTCCATTTGCTTCGATTACAATAGTTGATTGCCCGTGATATGTAATTTTCATCAAACCAACTCCTTTTTTTAACTTTCCAATAATGACGCTATGTACTCACTATTTAGATTAGAATAGTTTAGCCGATTTTGCCAAGCAATATGCTTGTTCTTAAATAGACTGTTTTTCTTGTGTAAGGAATACATTATAATGTGCAGCCAAGCCTTTCTGTTCATCTTCGGATAAGGTGGAAAGGGGATCACGGCAAATTCCTGCAGGAACGCCTTGCATATTGAGCATAAATTTAATGGACCTTAACATGCCTAATGCAAGCATCACTTCTAACAAAGGCCTAATCTTGTTAAAAGCATTTTCTGCTGTTGCGAAATCCTTTGAAGTGACAGCATCCATAATGAATTTCATCAGTTTAGGAAAAATATTTCCTGCGATGCTTGTTATTCCGTCATAGCCCTTCCTTTCATTTTCAAACACAGTCAAGTCAGAGCCTGAAAGCACAGGAAAGTCTTTACCAAGTTGCTGTTTAACAACCTGGATACCAGCTGGGTCGCCGGCTTCCTTTAACGCCATGATTTGTGGATATTTGCTGGCTAAAAAAATTAAAGTTTCTGATTCTAAATGAAAGCCTGTTCTCGGCGGATTATTGTAAAGCATAATTGGCAGGTTTGTATGAGCGCAAACATTGTCTACATAATGACAAGCCTCTTGTTGGCTGATTCTTAAATATGGAGGGAAACCAAGCATAATGCCGTCAAGTCCAGCACTTGCGGCCGCAGCAGCAAGCTCGGCCGCATCTTTTGACCGAACAGCAGCAACACCGCCATACAAAAGAAAATCCTGGGCAGCTGCTTTTTTTACTTCCTGAAATAACAATATTCGTTCTTGAATTGTCATGGAGTGCTGTTCTCCTGTAGAACCGCTCACTAATAGAGCAGGTACTTTATTACTTCGGTAATGCTCAATCAGCGCAGGGATGGCTTCTAAATAAAGCTCTCCATCTTCAGTAAATGGGGTAATCATTGCAATGCTAAAAGGAATAAACGGGTTGGACACTATCATTTCAACTCCTGTCGATAATATTTTATAATTATTGTAGCGTTAAAAATTCAGAAAATCACTATTTTTCAGAATAAAGGGGGATTCGAAAAATGGCAGAAAAGGTAGCATTAAATTATGCTTTAATGGTTGAACAGGTGAAAAGCAGAGGTTATAGCAAGGACAAAATCCTTGAAGCATTAAATAAGCGCGATATTGCTTTTTTAAAAGAGTTTGGAAAGGGGCTTCCAGATTGGGAAACTTTATTTTCCTTTTGCGATGACAATCAAGAAAAGATGGCTCAGCTGCTGAAAGGAAATTATGAGATTGCCTTCTTGACGAAGGGCACTTTAAAAAGATTTCTGCTATATAAATTTGGATTGGCTGAAGGAAAGGATTATAAGGATAAAGGAGATAAGCTTAGTGAAATTACACTTACTTCTAAAGACTATCAGGAATTGACGAAAAACATAGCAAAAAACTGGATTATCAAAGAGCTAGAAAAGGATATGAAAAATGTGCAGTTTACTATTGAGTTAAAATTTAAAGCGGTCATCTAATAACTTTTTTATAAATAGGTTGTTATTTTTCCTGAAATTCTTTCTTTAATATATAGAGGGGGAAAGATTGATTGAATAAGAACATGGAAGGATATGCTATAATGAGAGAGGCTAATGCGAGTTAGTCCCTTTTTTTACACTAAAAACAGAACATACGTTCCTTTCAGGAGGTGCTATTAATGTGTGAGGAATCTGTTGATGGAATTAAAAAGTTTATGGAAGAGAACAAGGAGTTTATGGAAAATACAATTGTACAAGGTTTTTTACGCGAAAAGGGGCATTTCAAGCTGTTTGCCGAAGCCGTTTGCAATCCTTCCAAAGAAAACAAAGACAATTTAGATGAAGCATTTAAAAAGTATTATTTTACGATTCGCTTCACTTCCTATATCTCTTCTTCCATACATTTTAGTGCATTAAATTTTCATAAAAAGCAAAGGCTCTATGCAAGCAGATTTCCTTTATTATTGGATGCTGAAACAGACGGCGGTACGGCATATAAAGACCAAATAGAGGATTTTGGTGCCAATTTAGAAACTTATACTGAAAGGGAGGGAATTCGGGAAAGTATTTCTGAATATATAGCTGATCCTTTATTATATGATGCAATCCAATCACTTTCAGACTCACAAAAAACTGTTCTATATTTTGCCTATATTAAAAAGCTTAATGATACGGAAATAGCGGATGTAATCCAGAAAAGCCAGCAATATGTATCGAAGGCCCACAAAAATGCTTTGAAAAGGATATACAGCTATATGGCGCAAAAGAAGGAGGAATATAGAGGATGAGTATTGGGGATATAACACAATGGATGACAATTGTAAGTAATTACGCTTTCCCAGTTAGTGTTTCTTTATATTTGTTACTGAGAATTGATAAAAAGCTCGAACTATTGAGAAAAGAGCTGGAAAATAGGCCTGAAGAAAGAAAGGAAAATAGATGATGGCTACTTTATACTCACTAGTAAAGAACTCAAAGATTAACTCTGACGCCTTAGAAGAAGTGATGGAAATGTTTGAACCAAAGTTGAGCAAAGCGGTCGCATATACTGCCGCGAATGAAAAGGATGATCTCACACAGGAGCTCAAAATACTGATGATGAAATGTATTCAACTATATGATTTGGATAATATTCCGGGATTTTGGGAATTTAGAGAAAAAATCCACAAAATCAATTAGTAAAAAAACAGGTGCTTCTCTCGTTGGCTGACGGAGGAGCACTTGGTTTTTTTAAAAATACATTAATCAGTACCTTGCAATAAACAGTAGGGGGTGTTATATTATTAATCAAAGATCAGTACTGTTTATTATATAGTACTAAAAGAAAGGAGTTCTGTGATTGAACGTCCAATTTAAAAAGGGAGTCCTTGAGCTTTGTGTTCTTGTCCTGCTTGATAAACAAGACAGGTATGGATATGAGCTTGTCCAAAAGATTTCAGATCAGATAGAGATTTCAGAAGGCTCTGTTTACCCGCTTCTAAGAAGACTGACAAAAGAAGAGTACTTTACAACTTACCTGCAGGAGTCTACTGAAGGTCCACCGAGAAAATACTATAAGCTTACAGATAAAGGAAGGGAATATCTCCAAACATTGCTGAAAGAGTGGCAACAATTCAGAGACGGTGTTGATACTTTAATTAAAGAAGGTGCTAGTGATGAGTAAAGATCAATTTATAAAAGAACTGTCTGCTTTACTGAAGGAATTAAGTACAAAAGAAAAGCAAGATGTGTTGAGTGATTATGAAGAGCATTTCCAATTTGGAATGGAAGAAGGAAAAACGGAGAATGAAATTGCCGATTCATTAGGATCCCCTAAAGTTCTGGCAAAAGAGATACTTGCCAATTATTATCTCGAAAATGCGAAGGATGCTCAAACAGCTGGAAATGTTATGCGAGCAGTATGGGCAGTAATAGGGTTAAGCTTCTTTAATATTATTATCGTTTTAGGTCCTTTTATTGGGCTTGTAGCTGTTATTTTAGCTGGATGGGCTGTAAGTATTGCCGGCATCAGCACTCCGCTTTTAACTCTTCTTAACAATCTTTTTGGAAGCTCATTTGACTTTTTTGAATGGTTTTTATCGTTTGCCTATTGCGGAGCAGGTTTACTCCTTTTTGTTGGCATGCAATGGATAACAAAGTGGTTCATACGCGGATTTATCCGTTATATATCGTTCAATTCAGCATTAGTTAAAGGAGGCATCAAGTAATGAACAAACGAAAGTTACTGTGGGCTGGGGCTGTTTTGCTTGTAATCGGACTTATCGGCAGTCTTGCCACCTATAAACAAAGTGCGGAAAAATTTGATCTAAATGAAAGAAAGACAATAGAAAGCAATAACTTTAAGCATGTAGAAATCTCAGGAGACAACGCTACAATCGAGATTCATCCAACAAAGGATTCCTCGTCTTATGTTCAGTTAACGGGAACAAAAAGGGGAAGTAGAGAGTTAGAGTATTCAGCTGAAGTTGATGGAAATAAACTTAAAGTGGTATTAAAGGAAAAAGGAAACCAATTAATTCCAATGAACTTTTTTGGGGACAGTAAGCTTAGCTTAGATCTATATTTGCCGGATAAACAATATGCCAGCGTGAAAGCAGATATTGATAATGGCCGGATAAAAATGACAGAACTGTCTTCTAAAGCGGTAGAGCTTCATACAGCAAACGGCCGCTTGGATTTGGCAAACATAACTGCAGACACACTCAAGGCAGACTCTTCTAATGGGAGAATTCAGCTGGACAATATATCAGGAAAGATAACAGGCAAAACAATAAATGGAAGAATTGAACTGAATAATAATACACTCGACCAGGATATTCAATTAGAAACAAGCAATGGCGAAATTTCAGTAACAGCAGAGAATGAGCCTGATAATACTAGCATATCTGCAGAAACAGATAATGGAGATATTGAAATATTTGGTAATTCCCATTCTAATGTTGTCTTTGGAAATGGTGAGTATAAGATTAGTTTAAAAACAAATAATGGAGATATAGAGGTAAATTGAAATAAAAGCCCTTTTTTCTGCGAAAAAGGGCTTTTATTTTACTATTTTTTTATTAAAAAAAAGCAGTTGACAAGTAATCGTTTACAAGATTACCTTTATATAGACCGATCGTTATAATTTTTGTTAGGGAGGATATGAACTTGGGTGAAAAGGGAAACACTCGTGAGTTGATCCTAGAGACAGCCTCTCGTTTATTTAAGATTCAGGGCTATTATGGAACTGGCTTGAATCAGATTATAGCAGAGAGCAATACACCGAAGGGATCACTTTATTACTATTTCCCTAATGGTAAAGAGGAATTAGCAATAGAGGCAATAAAATATACAGAACATGTTCTGCTGCAGAAGACAAAGGATATACTGTTCTCCGCAACAGATCCAATAACAGCTTTTCAGCTGCACATTAATGAAATCGCTGCTGATTTTGATAAGAAGGAAAGCATCCACGGAATGCCTATTGGACTAATTGCATCAGAAACAGCATCGACTTGTGAGCCAATCAGAAAGACTTGTTTAGCGACGTTCGAAAAATGGCAAGCTGTATATGCGGAAAGGTTAACAGAAAGCGGATTTCCTGCCGAAGAGGCTGCAGATTTAAGTATACTTATCAATTCTATGATAGAAGGAGCCATCGTCTTGTGCTTAACAAAACAGTCAGGCAGGCCGATGAGAATTGTTGCAGAAAAACTGCCAAAACTGCTGTCGTTAGAAAAGTAAGAAAAATGAAAGGGGATTTTTTATGGAAATGAATATGGACACGGTAAAGGGGAAGGGAATGGAAGGCAAGCAATTTAGGACATTGCCTATCGTAACGTCTTTCTTGATTGCCGGTTTTATAGGTATGTTCAGTGAAACTGCCTTAAATATGGCATTAAATGATTTAATTGTGATTTTTAACATTGAACCAACAACAGTTCAATGGCTGACAACTGGCTTTTTGCTGACATTGGGTATTCTAGTCCCGATCTCAGGATTATTGCTGCAATGGTTTGAAACAAGACAGCTGTTCTTTGCATCATTAAGTTTCTCTATTCTTGGAACTCTAATTGCTGCACTTGCACCAACATTTGAGTTTCTATTGGTGGCAAGAATTGTGCAGGCAGTTGGGACAGCGTTGTTGCTGCCGTTAATGTTTAACACGATTTTGCTTATTTTCCCTCCTGAAAAAAGAGGAGGAGCAATGGGAATGATCGGGCTTGTTATTATGTTTGCTCCAGCTACTGGACCAACTATCTCGGGCTTGATTATTGAAAATCTTACATGGCATTGGATTTTCTGGATATCCTTGCCGTTTCTAGTATTTGCTTTATTATTCGGTATTCGTTATATGGAAAATGTCTCAACAGTAACTAAACCGAAAATCGATATTATATCCATTATACTGTCTACATTAGGTTTCGGCGGAATTGTATTTGGCTTCAGCAGTGCTGGAGAAGGCGGAGACCATTCAGGCGGCTGGGAGAACCCAGTAGTAATTGTCTCTTTAGTAGTAGGTGTGCTTTCACTTCTGTTATTCTCTATTCGACAGTTTAAAATGGAACAGCCGATGATTAATCTTCGTACATTTAAGTATCCGATGTTCGTGTTAGGACTAATCTTAGTATTCATGTCCATGATGCTTATCTTGTCTACGATGCTTCTTCTTCCAATGTACATGCAAGCTGGATT
>JAPSHL010000294.1 GCA_031179905.1 Bacillus sp. (in: firmicutes)
GTGACAGAGATTTGACGGTGATGTCTTATCATCCTCTTGAAAATAGAGGATACTACCTCTTATCGAATTCGGTTGAAGATGAGAATGCTTTGTATGTGCCGTGGGAGACTCCTTATTACGATATTGAGACTGCGCTCGCAGATATGCAAAAAGATATACCGGAATATGGTTTGTCTGCATCAATCCCTGACAATATCCGCTTTGAAAAAGTCGTTCAAAATAAAGCGAAAAATGAACTGGTGCTTTTTTTGACAAACGACAGCAGCCTCGGGGCTGATAAACCTACGCTCAGAGCAATTGAATCAATCTTGCTTACTGCAAAGGACTTCCGTTTCCGGACAGTTAAGTTTGAAAATGCAGGGATTGACCAAGTTGGGAGATTCGATTTTGCAGATGAAATCCCAGTTCCTGTTGCAGCAAATAAAAGAGAAATTGACTAATGAAAGTTCCAGCTTAGCTGGAGCTTTTTTTATTTCACGTTGCTGCTGTGAAAAAGGATGAATGATTTTAGGGAACATATCCCATACTAACACTTGTTTCATTATGGAAAGTATATAGGCAAATTCTCTTATGCAAATGGTTGTCACTTTCATTACAGGTAGACTAAGCAGTTCTATAACTAAACATGTACTCATATGGTGAAAGAGAAAACTTTTCAATTTACTACTTCTTAAATGGAACAAAAAACAAACGATGCAGGTTATTCCCGTGTTACAAAAAAAAGGAGGATACAATGGGAGACTATATCAGACGGCTGCTCATAGCTGCCATTATGCTTCTGTTTGTCAGTTTGTTATTTTTAGGCGGCAAGCATTCAGAGGCTAAATCACCTTCACTGTCTGAACGTACTAAAGGTTGGACTTGGCCTAGTGAAGGAATGATTTCAGATACATTTAATACGAGACATGGCGATCATAAAGGAATTGACATTGCCGGTGATTTGGGAGCCGCTGTATATGCTGTAGACAGCGGCGATGTTACAAAGTCTTATTATTCTCAATCATATGGAAATGTGATTTTTATTAAGCATGCAAATGGTTTAGAAACCGTTTATGCTCATTTAAATGAACGTTTTGTGAAAGAAGGGCAAAAGGTTGAAATGGGCGACTTAATTGGAAAGATGGGCAATACCGGCAATTCCTCTGGCGTCCATCTTCATTTTGAGATCCACGAGAAAGAATGGACGGTAACAAAGGAAAATGCCATAAATCCGATTTTAGCATTAGGAGAGGCAGAAGTGGGACAGACAGTCGAAGCTGCAGCAAAACCAGCAAGGCAGGAAGCTGCCGAAGCGAAGAACAAGCCAAGAAAAAAAGAGGTAACTGCTAAGGAAGAAAAAAAGGAAAAGGCTAAAGCAGGGGATAAGGCGGAGCTCAAACCAGAAACATTAGAAATAACTGTAGAGGAGCCGATAACCTATAATCCGTCCCTTGGGCAAGTCCCGTATAAAAAAGCAATTTACTACATAAAAGAAAACGAAATAAGCAACATATTAGGTGAACAGCCTGCCCTTCTTCCTCCAGAAAGCATAAGTCTTCTTCAATTTAACCAATTGAAGGAGCAGGAAGAAAAAAACCGCGGCTCTAAAACTAATTTTAATATTTATTATGAATGATTTCTTCAGTAAGGTATGCGCATACATAACAGAAGTATCACTAAGTAAGAATGGGCAATAAACAAAGTTCCCAGTATTTCTTTCTTTGTGAGTTGCCCCAGTTATAACTCTCCTTTTTAATTCCGACAAAACTTCCCGATTTTATTGTAAGCAATGTTCTTCCCATAACAGCCATTCTTATGTATAATATAAAATAGTTAAAATAAAATATTGATCTATCTTCGGGGCAGGGTGAGATTCCCGACCGGCGGTAAGGAGCATAGCTCTAAGTCCGCGAGCCTATTCGTTAGGCTGATTTGGTGAAAATCCAAAACCGACAGTAAAGTCTGGATGGGAGAAGATGGAGGTTCTGCAATCGTTCAAAAAATTAATATTTAGAACGTTTGTTAAGTATGCCTTTAACACTCCCTCAAGCTCATCAAGCTTGAGGTTTTTATTTGGCCTGCTTTAACAAAATTGCTGAATCTCTCTTCTTAGGCAGATGGATCCTAAAAGGAGAGAGTTAAAATGATTAAGAAGAAAATGAATGTAAGGACTTATGTTTTGATTGGGATGATGAGCAGTCTCGCATATGTGCTCATGCTGCTGAAGTTACCATTGCCGACATTTCCTGCATTTTTAAAATTGGACTTCAGTGATTTGCCAGCATTAATGACGGCGTTAATTCTAGGTCCAGTTGCCGGGATTCTTGTAGAGTTAGTAAAAAATATATTAGATTACCTAGTGTCAGGAAGTGAAACAGCAGTACCTGTGGGTCACATGGCGAATTTCGTTGCGGGTATAGCCTTTATCCTTCCTACGTACTTTATTTATAATAAATTGAAATCAAAGTTTGGTATGATTCTAGGCCTTATTTCCAGTGCTTTGCTAATGAGTGTTGTACTAAGTGTCTTCAATTATTTTGTGCTACTGCCTGTTTATATTACATTAATGGGTTGGGATCCTATGACTTCTGCGGAAATGCGTGCATATGTTATTTCATTAATCTTGCCATTTAATATAATTAAGGGTGTTATTGTTTCTGTATTGTTTATGGCCATATATGCAAAAATGAATGTATGGATTACTAAGCAGGCGCAATATCGAAGAGTTGCATAATAATAAAAAAAGCAAAAAGAGAAAAACTCTTTTTGCTTTTTTATTTATTCGAATTTTAATGCGTCGCCTTCGAACGGCTCATCTGCCACTTTAATGGAATCAGTCGGGCAGCCTTCAAATGCATCCAACATATCATCAAGCAGTACATCAGGAACTTCTACTGTTCCTTCGTTATCATCAAGCATTACGAATGCCAAGCCTTCATCATCGTAATCATAAATATCGGGAGCTGCTGCTCCGCATGCACCGCAAGCAATACATGTATCTTTATCAACAATTGTATATTTTGCCATGAGTCGTAAAAACCTCCAGTATTCTTTTGTTAAGTAATATGCATATATAAATAATGATACACCTTTACTATCCATTCTTTATTGTAAAACTGAATGTATAACTTTTCAATAAAAAAGACCAATATAAAGGAATAAAACCTTCCTCAACTGATTCTAGTTTAGCCCCAAGTACTGTTTTCATGGTAAAATATAAGCAAGAAAGTACATAATTCGACATGAACCATATCTTTTAAGGAGTTTTTGTATATGACCTTTATCGAGGTAATCGTGTTATATTGTTTACAAAGAATAAAGGGAGAAAGAACCATCTATTCCGTCCTTCATATCCTAAACGGCAAAAAATCAGCTCAAACAATCCAGGATATCCATATTTTTGAACTGATGCCCTTGTTTCAAACGTATCCAAATTTATCGAGAACAGAGTTCGAAAGGATTATTCTTGCTTTAAAAGAGCGGGAATGGATTATAGAAGGAAAAACAATTCAGCATCATATCATCAATCCGAAACAAGAAGATGAGTTTGAGCGTTTACTTATAGAATACCCTATTCCTGTTCATTTAAATGGCTGGAAATATCACCGAATTGCTGTTGGATTTTGGGAGCGGCTGTCTCTATCTGTCCAAGTTGCCTCCCATCTTGCCAAAGGCTTAAACCGTTATATGCCAATTCAACGAAACATGGCTGTCCAAGCATGGCTGAAGCAAACGTTGCAAAATTTCTCTGGTGACAGACATTCCTTGAATGAACAGCTCTATCAAGAATTGGCTGACTGTCTAGACGATGAAACTATTTTACCTGAATACCTTGTGTGCCGATTAACAGGGTCAGAGCATATTGGACTAACTCCAGAGCAAGCTGCAGCTGGTTTAGGGATAGACAGAAGTTATTATGAGTTGTATTTTCTTTCATTGCTTCACTATATGCTAAAAAAAATTCTCAGTGATAAAGATAAGTTCCCCTTTTTAAAACATATAGTTAAGGATGACAATGCTGCTTATATATTGACTAATTCAACGAAAGCGACATATGAGTATATTCAAAAAGGGCTGAGCCTTAACGAAATAAGCACAATTCGCCGATTAAAG
>JAPSHL010000295.1 GCA_031179905.1 Bacillus sp. (in: firmicutes)
TTCTGTCCTTAATACCATATGGTTTTCTGTCAACAGATATCAGCCCTGTCCTAATTGTACTAATCATTACGGCAATTACAGTCGTCCTTTATTTCGTGCAAAAGCAAAGGAAAAATAAAGTAAAAACATCATCAAATACGAAATAATGAAAAGCTGCCGAATAAATTTCAGGCAGCTTTTTACATTTTTAGTGAAAAATTTGAAACTAAATGAATGGCTGAACCGTATAACAATAAAAGGAGGCTGAATATTATGTATATTGTAATTTTATTAGTAATTATTCTGTCAGTTGTCTCTCTATTTACGAATAACTCCAAGGCATCCAAGCATTCTCGATCTGCTCGTGGAAGCTACACACCATGGGATGTTCCTAATAATGGTTTCCATGATGGAGGCCACCACAGCTTTCATTCGTCAAACGATTGCGGTCCATCATTTGGGGATGGTGGCAGCTGCGGTGGTGACAGCGGTGGAGGCGGTAGCTCGTAACATGCGAAAAAAGTCCAATTTACCGGGCTTTTTTTTGTTTAGAAAACATGCAGTTAAAACTGCGGAGGAAAAATTGAATGCAATAAAGAAAGTTATTAAGTGAATATAGAACCTGTTAGCAGAGAGCAAGAAAAAACAGGAAGAAATACACAGAAGAAAGGTAAGATGGAATGAAGGATGTGATGTAGGTGACATGGCTGGAAGGGTTGCAAAAGGCCTTAGATTATATTGAAGACCATCTGGATGAAAAGCTGGAGGTATCAGAAATTGCAAAGCAAGCCTGTCTTTCTTCTTTCCATTTTCAGCGGACATTTGCTGTGTTGACAGACACAACCATCGGGGAGTATATCCGGAGACGGCGTCTGTCGGCTGCGGGGCAGGAATTGATGAACAAAGACTTAAGGGTCATTGATGCAGCAATTAAATATGGTTATGATTCCCCCGAGGCATTTACGAAAGCTTTTCGCAAGCAGCATGGCACAACACCGAGCAAGATCCGCAATGGGAAAGGAAAGCTTACTATTTACAATCCTTTTGCTATTCAAATTGTCTTGAAGGGAGCAGAACCAATGAATGTAAAGATTGTCGAAATGGATAAGTTTCAAGCAATAGGAAAAAAGAAGTCATATTCCTATAAACAAGGAGAGAATTTGCGTGAAATACCGCTGTTTTGGGAAGAAGCTAATCGTGATGGCACAACCGTTTCCCTTGTAGAATGGAACGATGGTCTGATCAAAGGGATACTTGGGATTTGTGCAGAGGTTACCAGTACAACAAAAGATATGGATTATTGGATTGCAGCAGCTTCCACTAAAGAAAATGCAGAAGGCTATGAAACAATCACCATTCCACAATCAAAGTGGGCAGTGTTTGAGGTACATGGACCAATGCCATATAGTATGCAAAACACGTGGAAGCAAATATATACAGAGTGGTTTCCTAAAAGCGGCTATGTCCAAACAAGTTCTCCTCAGCTTGAAGTATATGGAGAGGGAAAACCGGATAATGCAGATTATTATTCAGAAATTTGGATTCCTGTTGACAGACCGTAAACCTTAAGAATAAACGAAAGGGGTAAGAAATGCATTCATTATTCCAATACAACTGGCAAGTACGCGATGAATGGCTGACATGGTGCGAAGACCTACCAGAAGCTGAACTTCTTCTCGAAAGAACAGGTGGGGTGAAAGGGATTCTCGCCACTTTCGTCCATATTATTGATGTAGAATACAGCTGGTTAGCAGCTCTTAGCGGAAGAAATGCGGATGAGTTCACCGTATTTGAATATAACAGTTTGAATAAGGTAAAGGCATTAACGGAAAGCGTTAAGCAAGAGGTAGACGAGAAGGTGACAGCAGAGCTTGCCAAAGACCTTCATGAAAAAATTAAAGTACCATGGGCTGAAGAGACATTTACAAGAGGAGAGATTATCAACCATTGCATCACACACGAGATTCATCATATCGGACAGCTGTCAGTGTGGGCTCGGGAAATAGGGATAGCTCCGGTTAATCCTAATTTCATCGGCAGAGAATTGTTTTTAAAAAAAAGTTAAGTAAAAGTTAAGACTCCTATTTCATAATGAACCTACATTATGAAATAGGAGAGAAAATATATGAAAAAACTACAACAGATTGCCGTAATTCCCGCTATGCTTTTACTGCTTGTACAATCAGTACTAGGGGTGACATCTTATTTCAGTGCCGAATCTGTCCCAGATGGGGGACAAATGGCAGGGCAAGCACCTGATATGCAAATGAACGGAAGCAGCAGAGATACTTCAAGTTCAGACACTGCACAAAGTGCAGATAGCAGCACTAGTGAAACGGAAACTTCTTCAGACAGTTATGCTTCAGGGGTTGACCCAAGTCAAGGTGGGAATATGTCTGCAATGAACGGCGCAAATGGTCCTGGAGCTGCAGCAGGAGAGAAGAATGTCGGAGAATTGATGTTGAGCATTGCTGGACTACTCTTTTCTATTGGAGGTTCAGCTTTAATAGTGCTTGGGTGGAGAAAGACCAAACAGACCGCACAAACACCAAATCTATAAAGAAAAAAAGCCTTTCGTATACACGAAATGCTTTTTTGTAATGGATTAAGCTCGATAATACGGTGGGTAGTAAGGATAATAATGGTAAAATGGATTTGGATGCATATAGGCAGGAAAATGCTTATATGGGTAGATAATAGTTGGATTACCCGCACCGAAACCTGCAGTTGGTGATACAAAGCCGGTCAAAGTCACAGGTACGTGTCCGGCAATTGGGGCAACATGTACACCTGATACTACGGGTGCACCCCCATGCAATCTTGCTGAATGATACACTTTCATTCCCCTCCTTTTCCAATACTTTATGAAGGTGCAGGATAATGGGTGTTAAGTAAACAAACAACTACTAAGGGAGAGTATCCGGATGAACAATTTTGAAGAATATGAAAACCCAGAACAATACGATGCAGAAAATGAAACATATAAACCAGAGCTGCCTTTATTAACAGAATACGCCAAACTTGTAAAAGGCACGATTATTGATCTTGCATGCGGCACTGGTCGAACCGCAATTCCCCTCGCAGATTTGGGTTTTTCGGTTGTTGGCATTGATATACAGGAAAGTATGCTGAAGAAGGCAAGTGAGAAGGCAGCTAAGCAAAATGTATCAATAAACTGGCTAAAGAAAAATTTAACATCGTTTAACCTAATGGAAAAAAGCCCGCTTATGTACATGGCAGGCAATTCCTTTCAGCACTTCCTGACTAATAAGGACCAAGATAACTTGCTGAAATGTGTCACAGCATCTCTCCAAGAAGGGGGCTATTTCATTTTTGATACAAGATTTCCGTGCAAAGAAGAATTGCTCCAGCCAGCAACAGAGGAGTATTGGAAAACATATCAAGAGGAAAAAAGCGGTCTTGCGGTTCAGCTTTCAACGATCAGCAATTATGATGAAATCAGCCAAATTCAGCATTATGTAACAATCCGAAAATTTTTCCATGAAAACGGGAAAGTGCAAAGAGAGAACAGAACAAATGTCCACCTTCGTTACGTATACCCGCAGGAGCTGAACCGGCTGTTAACTAGCCATAAACTTGAAGTTGTAGCAGTATATGAGGATTGGGACAAAACACCCTTGAAGAATGGCAGCCAGAACATGGTCTGTATTTGCAGAAAATAACACGAGGACAGCATTTCTACCGTCCTCTTTCTTTAAAAATCAGGATTATTTTGCTTAAATCCCGCCCACACCTTGGCTGTTTGTTCATCATTTTCTTTAATGGTTGCATGTAGGCGATCAGCGGCTCCCCCGTAAGCAATTTCTGTTAAGCCATCTTTTAACCCCTCAAATATCCCGTTCGCAAAATCGTTAAGGGGAGCACCGAATGTATGCAGTCCAGATCCTCCCAAATCGGTATTAACAGCAGGTGGCAGCACTTCGATTACCTCAACGCCAGCATCTTCGAACTGATGGCGCAATGATTTTGTAAAAGAACGCAAGCCTGCTTTTGTAGCACTGTATATCGGTACCCAAACACCTGGTGTTAGAGACAGTCCAGAAGTGACATTCATGATTACTGCATTGTCTTTGCTGATTAAATG
>JAPSHL010000296.1 GCA_031179905.1 Bacillus sp. (in: firmicutes)
TGATGCTGGTCGAGCAACAATGGCAATGTGATGTTTTCTTCTACAGTCAAAATTGGAATCAAATTATAGAATTGATAAATAAGCCCAATTTGCCTTCTCCTGAAAATTGCCAAATTTGTCTCATTCAGTGCATAAATATCCGTATCATCCACTAATACTCTTCCGCTGGTTGGTCTGTCCACACCGCCAAGCAGATGAAGCAATGTTGATTTACCAGAGCCAGACGGACCAATAATGACAACGAATTCTCCCTTTTTGACAGTAAAAGACACATCGTCTAGTGCCCTCACTTCCGTATCCCCTTTACCGTACACTTTAGACAGATTATCTATCTTTAAAATATCCATTTTTAATTCCCCTCTCGTGTGTTCCTTTATTTCTAGTTTATCTGCCTAAAATGACATAGCGGTGACTCAAAAGTGACAATTTAGTCACTTGATGCTTTTATTGCCTGCTTGTAAAATTTAATAGTAAAGGTAGTGCCCTCTCCTTCCTTACTGGATACCTCTATATCACCGTTCTGTGCGGAAATAATGCTGTATGCCATTGCAAGACCGATACCAATACTGTCCTCCCCTGCGTTTGCTCCTTTATAAAAACGCTTAAAAATGTAGGGTAAATCATTTTTCGGTATCCCTTTCCCGTTATCACGAATGCAAATTTCTGTGAATAAGGCATTCTCTATATAGGAAATAGCAATTTCTCCGCCTTCTGCAGTATGCTCAACTCCGTTTTTTAAGATATTGAGAATTGCTTCTGACGTCCACTTTAAATCTCCGCAAAAGGTAACATCATTGTCACCTGAGAGCTTTAATGTTTGTTGCTTTATATCCATTGGAATCAGAACAGCTTCTGCGGCTTTCTCAATCATCTGGATAACAGAAACCTCTTCTTTCTTGAATTGAATAGTACCAGCATCTATTTTAGATAGCTTTAATAAAGAAGAAACGAGCCAATCAATGCGTTCGAGCTGAATGCGGATATTTCTCGTAAATTCATTTCGTTTTTCCTCGTCTAAATTTTTACTGCTTAACAAATCTGCCATCACCATCATCGAGGTCAGTGGTGTCTTTAATTGATGGGAAATATCCGAAATGGCATCTGTCAATTTCAATTTATCCCGCTTTAAAGAAGAGCCCTCTTGTGTGAGCATTAATGTCACTTTATAAATTTCGCTTTTTAAAATACTCAGCTCTCCTTCATAATTGTCTCTCATGTCAAACTGATAATCTCCGTTTGTTACTCTGCGCAAATAGCCGGACAATAGGGAGATTTCCCGATAACGCCAATAGGTAAAAACAACCTGAATGCAAATTAAAATGAGGCAAATAACAAAAACATAAACCGCTGCCGCTGGAGAAATAAACAAGTAGAAAAATAAAGTGGACAGCAAAGTAATAACAGAAAGGATTAACATATAGATAGACAGTTCCCGATTACGGAGCATCTAATCACCAACCTTATAGCCTAAGCCGCGAACTGTTTTAATAATCGCTGGCTTTTGCGGATCATTCTCGAGTTTCTCTCTCAGCCTTTTAATATATACAGTTAATGTGTTGTCATTGACAAAGTCCCCGGCAACATCCCAAATCCTTTCAAGGAGCTGAGCTCTTGTCAACACTTGTCCGGCATGATTAGCCAATATCAGTAATAATCGATATTCTAATGCTGTTACCAGTACCTCTTCCCCCTGCTTATATACCTTTCCTTCCAATGTATTTATTGCAATATTATCGAGTTCAATCACAGGCTTTGCTTGCAATTGCTTATTATATCTACGCAAAACAGAGTTTATTCTGGAGAGTAATTCACGAACGCGAAAAGGCTTTGTAATATAATCATCTGCCCCCATATCCAGTCCCATTACAACATTTACCTCATCATCTAAGGCTGTTAAAAAAATGACAGGCTTGTCACAGTGCTGTTTAACGAATTGGCAAAGTTCATAGCCGCTGCCATCTGGCAATGACAGATCAAAGATAAGTAAGTCTAATTGGTCCAGACATTCTTTTATTGTTTTTTTGGCTGTTACTGCAGAATGACAAACAATCGTATCGTAATTCTCCTGATTTAAACTGTATTCTAAACCAGCTGCGATCGTTTTATCATCTTCCACTAATAAGATTTGCATCATGCTCACTTCCTTTACCAAAATACGACATAATCTTCTATTATCTTAGATGATACCGACAGATTTAGTCAAAGAAGAGTATTGTAAGGAAATATTCGCATAATTGGTTGCATTGGCCCATCCAGTACCCTACAATACTTTATAGAGGCAGATTTTTGGAAACGCTGCACATACTAAGAATAAAGAATTGTTATAGGAGGAAACCGCTATGCCAAATACATATAAAGGATCTAAGTTAAAAGTCTTCTCCTTAAACGCCAATCCAGGGCTGGCACAAGAAATTGTCGAAAATCTAGGAACAGAGCTCGGGAAGTGCTCAGTAAAAAAATTCAGTGATGGAGAAATTCAAATCAATATAGAAGAAAGTGTACGCGGCTGTGATGTATTCGTCATCCAACCGACAAGTGATCCCGTCAACCAAAGTATTATGGAACTGCTCATTATGATTGATGCGCTTAAACGAGCTTCTGTTAAATGCATCAATGTTGTCATGCCGTATTATGCGTATGCACGCCAGGACAGAAAAGCTCAGCCGAGAGAACCAATCACTGCGAAACTGATTGCTAACCTTATTCAGAAAGCTGGAGCAGACCGGGTCATTACAATGGATCTTCATGCACCGCAGACACAAGGCTTCTTTAATATTCCAGTAGATCAGCTTGTCGCAATGCCGATACTAGCACAATACTTACTAACAAAAGAATTCGCAAATGATGTTGTTGTTGTTGCACCAGATCATGGCAGCACTACTAGAGCACGGGAATTGGCAGACCGCCTGAAAGCTCCGATTGCTATCATTGATAAACGCGGCCCAAGGGATTTTGGTGAAAAACGAGAAGTGAATATTGTAGGTAATATAGAAGGAAAAACAGCTATTATTATCGATGACATTATTGACACTGCATACAGAATCACAACAGCTACAAAAGCACTCCTTGATAATGGTGCAAAAGAAGTTTACGCATGCTGCACCCATCCTGTACTGTCAGAACGGGCTATCGAAAACATTACAGAGTCCCATTTGAAGGAACTGATTGTTACGAACAGTATTCCACTGACAGAAGAGAAAAAAATCAGCAAAATCACACAGCTGACAATTGCTCCACTGTTGAGCGATGCTATTTCCCGTGTTTACGAGCAAAAGCCCGTCAGCGTACTTTTTAAATAAACCTGCAAAAAAAAGATGTGTGGGAATTTTCCCGCACATCTCTTTTTTAGTTTCGAGCATAACCTTTTTGCAATGCGACCATTTCATTTGCCAAATTTTTTATTCTCGCTGAAACTTCTTTACTGTCCATTTCATTGTCTTCATTGAAATCATCATTATGAACAAACACATTTGTTGTAGGAATAAGTCCCTTTAAATAGCTGAGAATGGGTTTGAGCTGATGTTCAGCTACTAAGAAATGCTTTTCCGTACCGCCCGTCATGACAACGCCCGTCACCTTTCCTTTAAAAGCATCAACAGGCAAGTGGTCAAACAAATTCTTTAAGGCCCCTGGTATGGAGGCCTGGTAAATGGGGCTGCCAATAACTAAAAAATCAGCAGATAACACAGCTTCAACTACCTTAATAGTGTCGTTATTATAATAGCTCAGTGGGGTTCCTCTCACGAATTCAACCTCATATTCCTTAAGATCAATCAGCTCTGTTTCAATGCTTGGATCAGAGGATTTAGCTGCAGCAAGCACTTCATAAACTGCTTTTGCTGTTTTTGTACCGACAAGAGAACCGGATATTCCGATAAGCTTCATCTTAATTTCCTCCTTTCTATTTTGAAAAAAAGATGCCCTTATCAAGGACATCTCACATTCAATCTTTCGTCGGACCATTCCTCCATTGTTCCGAATTGAAATGGAAGGTCGATGCAGTGGCCGCTGAGCTGGCCCTTTACGGCCCCTCTGTACGTGAATTCGTCGATCTGTGCCGGTAGGCCGGCGGCTTTGT
>JAPSHL010000297.1 GCA_031179905.1 Bacillus sp. (in: firmicutes)
ATAAAAAGTGAAGGTGTTAATAGAATTTCTTATTACTCTGTAGATGCTGCAGGCAACAAAGAGGAAGCAAAAATAGCAGAAGTGAAGATTGACGAGACAGCACCAGTCCTTTCAATTAATAAGCAATCTCTTTATGAGCTAGGAACGAAATTCGTGCTGGATTATGATGCTAAAGATGATCTATCAGGCATTGCGGTAGAAGAGGCTGTTATTAATGGAAAAGTGTACAAAAAAGGTGACGTTGTTGAGCTTAATGAGCCTGGAGAGTACAAGATAAGCATTAAAGCAACAAACGGTGCTGGCCTGACAACTGTAAAAGAAGAGACAATTAAAGTATATATTCCTGTATCACTTGAAGTGTTGCCAAAAGTGATAAAAGGGAATAAAGGAACCTTTACGGTAAAGGCAACATTGCCGAAGAAATATCAATCCTTAAAGTTTGATGTTTCCTCTATCAGACTGAATGGAATTGCTCCTAAATTAGATAGCAAAGGCCTAATGCTGCAAGCAGAAAAAGGACAGTTCAAATTCGACCGAGAGGATTTTGACTGGGAATCAGGGGATGTCGAGCTTGTACTTAGCGGCTATTTAAACAACAAGTTTTATGTAGTTGGCAAGACAACAGCAGAAGCCAAGGATTGAACCTATAAGGGCCATTGTCTTTTCGGTTGCTTCTTCGATTGGCTCTGGTGTATCAAGTAGGTCTTTAGCGGTATACTTTAAAGGGAAGTGGAAATAGTAAAAAGGGCTATAAAATGCGTTCTGCAACAGAATTTCCAATATATTCACAGGAAAACGAGGTTGACAGATTTAGCAGCATCATGTAGCCTAAAAGATATAACTGAATGAATTAGACCTCACTTTTTTGTCAGTGAGGTAGAGGCGCGATATTTAACAGTCTTTAAGCGGAGCTTGAGAATGCAATGATGCTAAAGAGAAGGAAATATCGCCGAAGTGAGCAATAGATCTCGATATTGCTTGCTGGGTCTGCAGTCAATAGCTGCAGGACTGTCTCAATAAACTCCCAGTTTATTGAGTTGTGCTATCTCAATTGGAAACAAAGAGAGGACTTTAGGGCAACTATAATATTGCGACCTGAGTGTATCTCAGGTCGCTTTTTGTTTAGGTGCCAACAGACCATGTGGAGGGAAAACAAATGAAGAAAAAAGCACCATTTTTATTTTTATTGTTGCTTTCGGCTATTATTCTCTTAGCTGGATGCGGGACAAGCAATGGGTCCGGATCCGGGGATGATGCAGATACATTTAAAGTAGGACTTGAAGCAGGATATGCACCATTCAACTGGACGCAAAACGATGATTCTAACGGAGCGGTTAAGATTGACGGCACTTCTGAATATGCAGGAGGCTACGACGTGGAAATCGCAAAAAAAATCGCTGATGAATTAGGCAAAGAACTAGTAATTGTCAAAACGGAATGGGATGGACTTGTTCCGTCATTGACTTCAGGTAAAATCGATGCAATTATCGCAGGCATGTCTCCGACAGAAGAACGTAAACAAACAATTGATTTTACAGATAACTATTATAAGTCCAACTTGGTGATGGTTGTTAAAAAAGGCGGAAAATATGATGGGGCCACATCTATCCAAGACTTTAAAGGCGCCAAAGTGACAGCACAGCTAAATACATTCCATTATTCTGTTATTGACCAAATTAAAGGTGTTTCTAAACAGACGGCAATGGATAACTTCCCGGCAATGCGTGTTGCTCTTGAATCAGGTGTAATTGACGGCTATGTAACAGAACGTCCAGAAGCAGTAAGTGCTTCAAATGCAAATGAAAATTTTGCAATGGTTGAGTTCAAAGATGGCTTTGAAACATCAGAAGATGATACAGCAATTGCTGTAGGTCTTAAAAAAGACAGTGATCTTAAAGATAAAATCAATGAAATATTGAAAGGCATCTCAGAAGAAGACCGTACGAAAATCATGGATGATGCAATTGTAAACCAACCTGCAGCAAAATAATGATTACATAAGACCGGCTGTCTTTTTGTGCAGTCGGTTTTATGATGAATAAAGGAGGAGAACGATGAGTTTTGAATGGGTAGTAAAAATTATTTCCGAAAACTGGCCGATGTTCCTTCGCGGTGCGGGCATGACGCTCTTTATCGCATTAATTGGTACAATTATCGGAGCAGCAATCGGTTTGGTCGCTGGAATTGTCCGCACAATACCTGTGCCGGAGCGCGGCTTTAAAAAATTTATTTTAAAAGTTATTAATATCATACTTTCAATATATATTGAGTTCTTCCGCGGAACACCTATGATTGTA
The DNA here is from genome assembly GCA_031179905.1 of Bacillus sp. (in: firmicutes). GTDB lineage: Bacteria > Bacillota > Bacilli > Bacillales > Cytobacillaceae > Niallia. The sequence goes on from JAPSHL010000297.1 coordinate 2,298, forward strand.
CAAGCAATGGTTATTTACTATGGTTCTGCGTTAGCTTTCAACATCGACATGAATGTACTGCTTGCAGCGGTGATTGTCGTATCCATTAATACGGGAGCATATATGGCAGAAATCGTCCGCGGCGGAATTGTTTCTGTTGAGAAGGGACAGTTTGAGGCAGCTCAAGCAGTCGGTATGAATCACATCCAAACAATGATGAATGTCGTCTTGCCGCAAGTAGTCCGCAACATCCTGCCGGCAACAGGCAACCAATTCGTTATCAATATTAAAGATACATCTGTACTGAACGTTATTTCAGTTTCCGAACTGTATTTCATGACAAAATCTGTTGCGGGCAATAACTTTAGATATTTTGAATCATTCTTTGTAGCATGTATCATCTACTTTGTTATGACATTTATTGTTACAAGAATACTTCTTTACTTCGAAAGAAAATTAGAAGGACCAGATAATTATAAAATGCTTGGCGAGGAATTAGATGCACAGCCAGGAATGAAGCAATAAGAGAGGGAGGAGAGACAATGGAAAAAGTCATAGATATTCAGCATTTAAGCAAAGCCTTTGGCAGCCATGAAGTGTTAAAGGACATTGACTTCTCAGTAAATAAAGGAGAAGTTGTCAGCATTATCGGCTCTTCGGGTTCCGGAAAATCGACCCTTCTTCGCTGTATCAACATTTTAGAAAAGCCAAGCGGCGGTCAAATCATCTTTAATGGAGAGAGCATTCTAGATGATAAACATGATATTTTTGCCTATCGGAGAAGATTGGGAATGGTGTTTCAGCAATTCAATCTCTTTAATAACCATAATGTGCTAAACAATTGTGTAGTAGGTCAGGTCAAGGTATTGAAGCGTTCTAAGGCGGAAGCAGAAAAGATAGCGATGAAATACTTGAAGGTCGTTGGCATGGACCGGTATATAAATGCCAAGCCAAAACAGCTGTCAGGCGGCCAAAAGCAGCGTGTTGCAATTGCCAGAGCTTTGTCAATGGAGCCGGATGTTATGCTTTTCGATGAACCTACTTCAGCACTGGATCCGGAAATGGTTGGAGAAGTATTGAAAGTAATGAAGGAGCTTGCCGAGTCAGGACTTACAATGCTGATCGTAACACATGAGATGGAGTTTGCAAGAGAAGTATCAGACCGTATTGTATTTATGGACAAAGGGGTTATCGCAGAGCAAGGCACCCCAGAGCAAATCTTTATGAGTCCAACACAAGAGCGTACGAAGGAATTTTTGAAGCGCACATTTAAAGAAGCATAAGCACACACAAACAGCTAATGAAAAATCACCCCAATTGCCGACAATTGGGGTGATTTTTTTTAATCATCCAATGTTGATAAATCGCCAGTAGGCAGTCCAAGCTCCCAGGCCTTTAAGACACGGCGCATAATTTTACCGCTTCTGGTTTTAGGAATCTTCTGACAAAATTCAATTTCTCTAGGTGCTGCATGTGCTGCCAAACCAGTTTTCACAAACTGGCGTATTTCTTCTTTTAGCTCATCTGATTCTGTATACCCATCAGCAAGGGCTACAAAGGCTTTAATAATTTCTCCTCTAATAGGATCCGGTTTGCCAATGACACCTGCTTCAGCAACAGCTGGATATTCAATCAGTTTGCTTTCAACTTCAAATGGTCCAACCCTTTCTCCTGCAGTCATAATGACATCATCTACGCGTCCCTGGAACCAGAAGTACCCATCTTCATCTACGTAAGCACTGTCACCTGAGATATACCAATCAGTGACAGGGAAGTAGCTGTCATACTTTTCTT
>JAPSHL010000298.1 GCA_031179905.1 Bacillus sp. (in: firmicutes)
TGTCAACTTCCTCATAACGTTCTTCAAGTGTGCCTATTGGTCTAGGTTCTTGTTGTTGTAGAACTATAACACCTATTGACTTATCTTCTTTATCCCACCCACTTGATACTTTTATATCCCCTGTTCCGAAATAAATTTCTTTATTACCATCATTACTTACGCTATATATTGGCACGTTATTTCCTCCTTTCTCTATTGCACAGGTTGTTTCTATAAAACTCATTGTTCAATTATTTTCTAAATAAAAAATAATTTTGTCTTTTACATAAATTACAGATATAAACGAATCCTAATATCAACAAAGATTAGGAGGTGAAAACTATGGCAAGGAACAACAGTAATCAATTAGTAGTTAATGGTGCTGAGCAAGCTTTAAATCAAATGAAGAATGAAATCGCTTCTGAATTTGGAGTACAACTTGGTGCTGACACAACATCAAGAGCTAATGGATCTGTAGGTGGAGAAATCACTAAACGATTAGTCCAAATGGCTGAGCAACAATTAGGTGGAGGAAAGTTCTAATAATATACTTATAAAAGAGGGAGTAGCTGGCTACACTACTTCCTTTTTAGCCGACCCTTCACAGTTTGTGTCTACTGTTTTAGCGCCCCTCCAATTTTATCGATTAACATTTCATACATATTTTTCTGCTCATAATACCTATTCTCCGCAGCTTTTTGTTTTTGTACTGCACCATGTGCAGCAGTTTGATAAGCGCCGTTAATCGTATTCTTGATATCCATGATCGCTTTATTACTTAGTTGTATGCCGTGTTCTTCCTGGATGCAATGTATAAGGTGGTTCGTGAAATCTGATGGTATTTTCATCTTTTCCACTCCTTAAATTGCGATATTTTTACTCAGCAATCGATAAATCAGATTCCAGTGATTCATACTCTTCAGCAAACATAAACACATCGCCATCACTTGATCTGGTTTTATTATTACAGCGATCTAAAACAGTTTGGTATGAGAAAAAGCATTTCCTACCGGCCTCACGCACTGACCTATATTCCTCCAGGACTTCCATAGTATCTTTATCAAGCCTTACAACTGGTTTACTTTTAGACTTGAATCCCGTCTTTTTGCCAAGTTTCTTTTTGGTGATAAATTCAAGGTTCACAAAATAATTATCAGTTTTAATTAAATTTTTATGATGCAATACTTCTCCCGGCTTGGGATTACCTACAAAGTGATGAGCAACTAAATGTGAAATCTTGTATTTATTGACTTTGTCCTTAAACTGCACCTTTATCATTAAGTTCCCACTACGTTTATGGAGATAAGGCAGCAAAAACATTTCTGACTTTTTGTATAGACGCTTGAAACGACCATAATTTGATATAAGGAATTTCCCGTCTGAACCTTCGATGATCTTCCACACTTCGTTATGGTACTTTTCCTTTACGTACCACTCTTTACGCTGCTGCACTCTCGTCTTATGATCTGCTAAATAGCAATTAATGTTCGATAACTTCATCTTTTTTGATTTATGAGTAGCTAAGCTTGAAAACGATTTTCCCGTTAATAATTCCAATTCTTTATATGTTGTTTCAGTTGAAATATTGGTTCTTGGATCGTATAAGTAAAGCAAAGGTCTCCCTCCATCTCGCTCTAAAAATTAACGACTTTTTGCATCTTAGCGAACCAGCAGCCGTTCGGAAACATTGTAAGTGGATGTATAAGTGAAAATCCCCTTTTCTCCAAAGCCTTTATAGCTTCCTCGACCTCAACTTTATTTCGCCGCCGGACAACAACCGGCCGGATTTCTCTGGTCATTAATATCCTTCTTCCTGACGTTTCAAGTTGATCGCATTTTTCTCAAAATAAGCAGCTTCAATCTGTTCATAGTCGAATCCAAGGAGTATTCCAAGAGTAATAAGATTGGTAAGTAATCCGTTATATTCTGAAAGAACAGCATTTTTTCTGGTGTAATGATAGTTGATATTAATTTCTAAATCACTTATTGAAAGATAAACCTGGTTAAGCATTTTTGTGATATTCTTTCTTGCGCTGTATGGGATTAATATTTCTTCTACTTTTGCTCCAGATTCAATCCCTAGCTCCAAGGCAAGTTCTAGAGCGAAGGATATACAATCTGCGTACTCTTCAAGAAGTGGATTTTTATTAGCTATAATCCCGTTCTCACAACCACACTTCGAGGTACTATGTTCACATTCAAACGGGTACCAAAAGTCCAGAAACCCCTTTCCCTCACAGCTTGAACAAATTACTTCCGTTCTTGGTTTACGATCCTTACTCCAATGCTTCCAAGAACGTTGTTCATTAGCCAATTCACCCAATTCAACCCTCAATGCTAAAATTAAATTCTGAACAAGATCCTGACCTTCCAGTCCATTAGTTTCGATAATTTTCTTACGGACAACCTTTTGTGCTTCGAACAATTTTGATAAATTCATTTGACACGACCCCCGTCCTTAAAACCTTTTTCATAAGCACCGACTGAAAACAATGACATGAAGAACATTCCGACCCAAGATCCAATAATGAAAGCAACAATAATGTAAAGGAACATCTCCCCACCCCTTATTATTTTCTTTCTTCAAGAAGTCCGGACTTAACAAAGATGTTTCTAAATGCACGATTCAAGCGTTCCTTTTTTCTTTTGGCTAATGACTTTTTCAACCGACGTTTTCCTTTTGGTGTCATGCCTTTGCTCCCTTCTTCTTTTTCGGCTTAGCAACTGGATTTAAGATAGTATCAATAACTTCAGCCTGGTAAGAAGGTAAGAACCTAAGCACATTTTGTTCCATGTGTATTTCGGAAGCTATCTGAGCTAAAATGTAGGCATCCACCACGTTGTCACTTTTATGAACAAAGGCAAAATGTTCTTCAACAGCTTTCATAACAGCAAGCTTTTTATCTTTACCTACAAGTCTTTTTTTGTGGCCAACTTCTCCAACCCAACCGGTGACATTAACAAACTTTTTAACAGCATTTGGAGCTGCTTCATAATAGTTAAATCCTTTTCTGAAAAGGGCATTTCTAATGCTTCCATGAATCCATCCTGCTTGTGCTGCACGTTGAGTATCGAATGGAACACCTTCAATGCAGATAACATCACCAGGTAAAATGTGGGCCATGATTTCATCAGTTAAGGTAACAATTCGTTTTGGGTCTACATCACCTAAACCTTTTAATTCTTTTGCCTTCAAAACAATTCCACCTTGATCTATTGCAACAAATCCTGTTTTAGTTGATGGGTCAATTCCAACAAATCTCATATAACCATCCCTTTCTAATTCTCCCGACTCCAAGGAATCTTTGGAGCAATTTTTAAATAGTGCAATCTGGTTTCGTACCTTTGCTTTTTAGGTGATCCGTAATAATTCAGTGACTCCTTCCAAATATCTTGGTGGTGGGAAGCACAGAGGGGAACAAATCCCCACGTTTTTGTGCTTTTCATTGAGCAACCTGGATACTCACATTTGTTCATTTTCTCTTTCTCCTTTCTTGTAATTCTTTGGCTGCTGCATAACGATCTTTTAATCTATTATTGTTGTCCATGGCTATTTGGTAGAGTTGATGATTAGTAGCCTGATATAAATTCATATTTTTTACGACCTCGTAAGTTTTTGGTTAAAAAAAATGTCTTTTAGAAAAACTGGAATTCTTGCGTGTGAATCTTTGAACCATTGCTCATCATTATGATGTAATGCCATATTAATGATTTCATCGAAGTCTTCGTTTTCCAGAGCAAGTTCTTTACATTCGGTAAGTTTATCAAGGTCTATCCATAGATGAATTTCTTTGTTTTCAATCTGAGTAAGTCTTACACGACAGTTACCATTTAATTCAGATATAGTTGTGATAAAGCCAATGGAGTTATTTTTATGTGGTATACGGACCCAATCACCAGCTTCGAATAACACTTTATTTTCGCCCATTGTTTTACCGCCCTCTCACTATTTTTTAATCTGATCAGGTAGTTCAGTGAATTTCTGCTTCCAGTTTAGAAAAAGTAACTTGAATTCATTCACACCGATATCTCGACCTTTTGCAAAAGTCTGATTGATGATTTTTCCCTGAGAGGTCCTTTCACCTTCGCTC
>JAPSHL010000074.1 GCA_031179905.1 Bacillus sp. (in: firmicutes)
GCCTGTATGAATCTTCATGGAAGGAGCTTCCATGGAAGTTTGAAGCAGGTACACCGATTATTGCAGGAGCGATTGGTTTAGGAGCAGCAATAGACTTTTTAGAGGAAATCGGCCTTGACAATATTACTGAGCATGAGCATAAACTTGCTGCATATGCTATGGAAAGAATGTCTACAGTAGATGGTCTGACAATATACGGTCCAAAGAGTGCCGAAAACAGAGCTGGTGTCATTACATTCAATATTGAGGATGTTCATCCTCATGATGTGGCGACAGTGCTTGACGCAGAAGGTATTGCTGTAAGGGCAGGTCATCACTGTGCACAGCCATTAATGAAGTGGCTGAATGTATCTGCAACAGCAAGGGCAAGCTTTTACCTCTATAATTCCGAAGATGATGTCGATAAGTTTGTTGACGGAATTGTAAAAACAAAGGAGTATTTTAGCGATGTCTTTTAATAATTTAGATACACTTTACAGAAGTGTCATTATGGATCATTACAAAAATCCCCGCAATAAAGGGATTTTAGAGGGCAGTCTGACGGTTAACATGAATAATCCGACATGCGGTGACCGGATCCTTCTGACGCTGCAAGTGGAGGACGGCATTGTTAAAGACGCGAAGTTTGATGGAGAAGGCTGTTCCATCAGCATGTCTTCAGCATCAATGATGACACAAGCGATTAAAGGGAAAAAGGTAGAGGAAGCGTTTGGGCTTTCCAAAACTTTCTCCGAGATGATGCAGGGAAAAGACTATAATGATGATATAGACTTAGGGGATATTGAAGCGCTCCAGGGCGTCTGTAAGTTCCCAGCTAGGATTAAATGTGCAACGCTGGCATGGAAAGCGATGGAAAAAGGTTTCAACGAAGGTCTTAACTAATTAAAGGTTCCTTTTTCCTAATCCAGGAGCTGCATATAGAATGGAGGAAAACGAAATGGCAAAAAAAGCACCCGATATTGGGGATTATAAATATGGATTTTCAGACAAAGACGTTTCTATCTTTCGTTCTAAGCGTGGATTAACGAAAGAAATCGTCGAAGAAATCTCAAAAATGAAGGAAGAGCCACAGTGGATGCTTGACTTCCGATTAAAGTCTCTTGAGCATTTCTATAATATGCCAATGCCTCAATGGGGTGGAGATTTGGCATCATTGAACTTTGATGAAATCACTTACTACGTAAAACCTTCTGAAAAGACAGAGCGTTCTTGGGATGAGGTTCCTGAAGAAATCAAGCAAACTTTCGACAAGCTTGGTATTCCAGAAGCTGAACAGAAGTACCTAGCAGGGGTTTCTGCTCAATATGAGTCTGAAGTTGTTTATCACAACATGCAGGAAGACTTGGAGAATATGGGAATTGTCTTTAAGGATACAGACTCAGCCCTGAAGGAAAATGAAGATATTTTCCGTGAACACTGGGCAACTGTAATTCCGCCAACTGACAATAAGTTTGCTGCACTAAATTCAGCTGTGTGGTCCGGCGGCTCATTTATCTATGTACCAAAAGGAATTAAAGTAGATACACCGCTACAAGCATATTTCCGTATTAACTCAGAAAACATGGGTCAATTCGAACGAACGTTGATTATTGTTGATGAAGGTGCGCATGTCCATTATGTTGAGGGCTGTACAGCTCCTGTCTATACGACAAACTCCCTTCACAGTGCGGTTGTCGAAATAATCATCAAAAAGGATGCATATTGCCGTTATACTACAATCCAAAACTGGGCAAACAACGTATACAATCTTGTTACAAAAAGAGCTGTATGTGATGCAAATGCTACAATGGAATGGATCGACGGTAATATCGGAAGTAAATTGACAATGAAATACCCTGCTGTCATCTTAAAAGGTGAGGGAGCAAGAGGAATGACGTTGTCTATTGCACTTGCAGGTAAAGGTCAGCACCAAGATGCTGGTGCAAAAATGATTCACTTGGCACCTAACACTTCGTCAACAATTGTTTCAAAATCTATTTCGAAACAAGGCGGAAAAGTTACGTACCGCGGAATTGTGCATTTTGGCCGCAAAGCAGATGGTGCACGTGCTAATATTGAATGTGACACACTAATAATGGATAATAAATCTACATCAGATACTATCCCTTACAATGAAATATTGAATGATAATATTTCACTTGAGCATGAAGCGAAGGTTTCTAAAGTTTCAGAAGAACAATTATTCTACTTGATGAGCAGAGGTATCTCAGAAGAGGAAGCTACTGAAATGATCGTAATGGGCTTCATTGAGCCATTTACTAAAGAGCTGCCAATGGAATATGCTGTTGAGATGAACCGCCTGATCAAGTTTGAAATGGAAGGCTCCATCGGTTAATGTAAAAAAATTCGTATCTAATTTAGATACGAATTTTTTTTTATAAAAAGCATAGTAGCTATTGAGTATGTTAAGATAATAATATTAGAAAACGTATAAATACAAAAAATAATAACGGTAAATAGGTCATTCGCTCTAGGAACTTTTACCGTTTTCGTACATAATGTTAGGTAGAGGTGGTCATTTGATTCAGATTGGTTTAACTGGATGGGGCGACCATGATTCTTTGTATGGCTCCCATGTTTCTCCGCGAAATAAACTGCTGGAATATGCAAGCTATTTCCCGACAGTTGAAGTAGACTCCTCTTTTTATGCAATACAGCCGATAAAGAATGCGCAAAGATGGACAGCCGTAACTCCAGATACTTTTCAATTTATTGTAAAGGCATACCAGGGCATGACAGGCCATCAAAGGGGAGAGCTTCCATTTACAACGAAAGAAGAAATGTTTGATGCGTTCATTGAATCTATTTCGCCATATATAGAAACTAATAAACTGAGTATGGTGCTTTTTCAGTTTCCGCCATGGTTCGACTGTACTAGAGCACATGTGGATTATTTAAGGGTATGCAAAGCGAAAATGAAGGACATCCCTTGTGCTCTAGAGTTTCGACATCAATCATGGTTTGATGAGAAATTTAAAGATCAAACACTTGCATTTATGAAAGAAGGAAACTGGATACACAGCATCTGTGATGAGCCACAAGCAATGCCAGGCTCGATTCCAGCGATTTTAGAGCCTGTCCAAAAGGATAAAGTACTTGTCCGGTTTCACGGCAGAAACTATTATGGATGGACACAAAAAAACAATCCAAACTGGAGAGAGGTTCGGTATCTCTATAAATATAACCAGCAGGAATTAGAGGAATGGGCAGAGAATATTAAACGATTGCAAGAGCAAAGCGAAAATGTTTATGTTCTTTTCAACAACAATTCTGGCGGAGATGCTGCTGACAACGCAATGCAGTTAATGAAGATACTGGGCATTGAATATAAAGATCTTGCACCTAGACAACTGGATTTGTTTTAACATCTTAGTTATAGAATTTTATAGGAGATAGGCAGGCGAAATAATGGAAAATATCCATATATATCATACTAATGATTTACACAGTCATTTTGAAAACTGGCCTAGAATTACGGAGCTTTTCCAAAAAAGAAAAAAATGGCATACTGAGGCAGGCGATACTGTTTTTTTATTTGATATTGGCGACCATTTAGATTTATCCCATCCATATACAGAGGCAACGCAAGGAAGAGCGAATGTTGAACTATTGGAGAAAGAGCGATTTGATGCAGTCACAATCGGGAATAATGAAGGAATCACACTGCCATACCATTCACTTGATCAACTGTACAATAATGTTTCCTATGATGTTATTGTTGCCAACTTATTTTATGAAAATGGAATGAGGCCAGATTGGTGCATCCCTCATAAGATTTATGAAACGAATAAGGGGACACGAATTGGCGTTATCGGTTTGACTGCCTATTTTCACACTTTATATGAATTGCTTGGCTGGAAGCTGTCACTTCCTATTCAGGAATTAGAGGAACAGCTCGCCTTGCTGAAGGATAAAACAGACATCATCATTGTTTTATCTCATTTAGGAATCAATGACGACGAACAGATGGCAGAAAACTATCCTGAAATTGATATCATTTTGGGAGCACATACACACCATATCTTTCATCAAGGAAAGCTGATTAACAACAGCCTGTTAGGTGCAGCCGGGAAATATGGACAATTTGCAGGACATATTGAAATAAAATTTGATCCTGCTGCAAAAAAGGTGCTGGCAAAACAGGCTGAGGTTTTTGATACAAATAAGCTCCCTCCAGCAGAAAACGAAGAAGAATATATTGAGAACCTTTATCTAGAAGGCAAAAAGGCACTTTCCGAAGAAGTTATTTCACTTCCTAAACCGCTTACGAAACAGGAAATAGCTGGACTACTATGTGAGGCAGTCCTTGCATGGTGCACTGCAGATGTGTCTATCCTAAATGAAGGTCTGATTCTTGATGATTTAAATATGGGTTCAGTCAGCTATTTTGACCTTTTGAGTATTTGTCCGCACCCGATCAATCCTTGCAATGTCACTTTGACAGGAGCAGAATTAAAAGAGGTTCTGACAGATATGAAGCAGCCTTCTTGGGAAACTCTTCATGTGAAAGGACTAGGGTTTAGAGGAACGTTAATGGGTAGCATGATTTCTAGAGGGGTTCGCACAGAAACCAATGGCGAGATTATTACCTATTGGGTTGGGAACAAGAGCCTTGATCCGAAAGCAAAGTATACTGTAGCAATCCCAGATATGTTCACTTTTGGTGAATTCTTTCCGTCCATTTATCGTGCATCTGAAAAACATTATTTTCTGCCCGAGTTCATGAGGAATATCCTGGCGGAAGCCTTGCAGAGATTGGCGGTTTAACTCTTAAAAATGTACTTCTTCTAATACACGTCTCTTTCTTAGCTGAATAGTATATAAGAAAAGAGAGGGGTGACGTGTCATGGTAGAAGTATATCCTATTGTGATAGAAGAGCAGACATTTATAGCAGTAAGCGTCCAGCTACCCAAGACAAACCTGCTTGTAGTTAAAAATGATAAAGGCTATATAATGTGCGGAGCATTGGATGTTAGTTTATTAAATGATAAGTTAAAGGATCGAAAAGTAATAGCCGGAAGGGCTGTCGGAGTTAAGACAATTGAGCAGCTTCTTGAAGCCCCGCTGGAATCGATAACTTATGAAGCTGAAAATCTTGGTATTCATGAGGGTATGATCGGAAAAGAAGCATTATTAAAAATGGTGTAGTGGATGTAATCCGCAAGCATTCTTGTTGATTGTATTATCTTAAAGGGCGGGAAATTATTCCCTCCTTTTCAAATCTTTTGTGCATGGCAGATAAATTATTATTATTGCGTGGTTTTCTTATATCATGTTGACAATAGGAGCTAGTATGGAATGAGATTAGTTGGAACAAAATACCTTTCAGAAGGAACAATATTAGCGAAACCAATACATAATGAACAGGGCAATATTCTTGTCAACAGTGGCGTTAGGCTTGATAGACAATTAATTGAGCGCTTAGCGCAGCTGGGCATTGCTTATTTGTATATAGAAGACAAATTAACGGATGATATCTACCCTGTTGCTCCCATCTCTGATCGGTTAAAGAGGGAGGCAATGCAGACAATTGAAACTAGTTTTAAGGAACTGAAGGGTTCAAGCAGTAAGGAAAGGTCCTTCATTATGGAGAAATCAGCTCCAGCCTTTAAACAGCTTGTCGACAAAGTCCTTGATGAATTAAAAGGGCATCAGGAATTGTTTTCTATTATGAGTGATGTGTTTTTGTATGATAATTATATTTTTTCCCATAGTTTGAATGTCACTCTATATTCTTTAGCCTTAGGAATGGAAATGAAGCTGCCAAGAAAACAGCTGGAGAATCTGGGTCTTGGAGCAATCCTGCACGATGTCGGCAAGATGAATATTCCATTGGAAATCCTGCTGAAGCCTGGAAAGTTGACGTTAGATGAATTTACTGAAATTAAGAAGCATGCAAATGCTGGTTTTGATATGTTACGAAAAGTTCATAATATGCCCTTAATTGCGGCACATTGTGCCTATCAGCATCATGAAAGGCTCAATGGATCTGGTTACCCGCGAGGAATTACAGGGGAAGAGATTCATCTGTTTGGTAAAATAATTGCTGTTGCGGATGTGTTTGATGCAATAACCTCCAATCGTGTATACAGGCAAGCAATGCTTCCGCATGAGGCGTTGGAAGTTCTTTATACAGGAATTGATACACTCTTTGATGCGAAAATTGTCGAAGCGTTCCGCAATGCCGTGATACTTTATCCGAACGGAGTAAGTGTTGTGCTAAGCAGCGGTGAAAAGGGGATTGTTTCCAGGCAAAACAAAGGGTTCAATGAACGTCCGGTCATCCGAATCATCGAAAAGAATGGAATAGCAATAGAACCTTATGACCTTGATTTAAAAGAAAACCTCTCTATTACGATTGTAGAATGCAAGGCTTTAGGGTAAGCGAAAAGATATAGTTACTCTAGATGGATTAGTCTTCTACATGTCCCTCCTTCTGCATATACATTAGCATGGGAAGGAGGGGTATTTTTTTGCGGAAATTTTATTTTCGTCAAAGGATGACTCGAAAAAAACCGTTGAGCTTTCAGCAAGTTTTTATAATCACAGCAGTTTTTTTTATCTTGTCCACCATAATAAGTCTTTGGATTATCAATAACGGCCTAAAGCCTACTTTGGCCTACTATGCACAATCACAGACAAAGAAACTGGCAACATTAGTGATCAATGATGCGCTTAAAAGTGAAACAGTGGAAGAAGATAAAAATTTAATGATAGATGGCAATAATTTTGTATTTAACACTGCACAAGTAATAAAAAAACAACAAGAAATTACTAGCTTAGTACAAGAAAACATAAACAGGATGGAAAAAGGGGATATTCCTGCAGCAGCAGAGTTAACAGATATTGAATTAGACAAGGAAATGACCGCCAAGGATAATGGAATTGTCTATAATGTTCCAATCGGTCAAGCGACAAATAATGCACTGCTTGGAAATCTTGGTCCGGATGTACCAGTTAAATTTAATGTAGTGGGCAGTGTTAAATCAGATTTAAAGACTGAAATGGAGAATGTCGGCATTAATTATGTAGTAGTAAAAGCGTTCGTGGAGATAAAAGTGGATATACAAATCATCATCCCGTTTGCTACAGAGCTTACTACTGTAAAGCAGGATATTTTAATTGCAATGGCTGGATTTGAAGGAGATGTACCTGAGTTTTACAATGGAAGCGGCGGCAGTATTCCAGCAGTAGAATTACCTGCAGATAACAAAGAATGAATATTAGCTCATCCCCGTCTTGGAATGAGCTAATATTCTATTTTTTTGATTTTAATTTAATTCTTTCCTGCCTTTCCCACAGTCTTAAATGGGAGTAAGGGTCATAGGACCATTCTGTCTTACCGTTGTCCTTATACATGCCATAATGTAAATGAGGCGGGAATTTCCCTGAAGTTCCAGGGGGGCCATAGCCTGAACTGCCGACACCGCCTATAAGCATTCCTGGCTCGACAATCATTCCATTATGCACATCTTTTGCAAATCCGCTTAAATGGGCAAAATAATGGTAATTATTATTGATATCCCGGATTCCAATTCTCCATCCACCATATCTATTCCAGCCCTTCATCTCGATGATGCCATAAGAGGTAGCCCTGACCGGAACACTGTAGTCGGCAAAGATGTCTGTTCCTTCATGTATCCTTTTTCCGCCCCAACCTCTTGCATCCCCCCAAGTGCTCCGATAACTGTAATTACTTTTTAACGGAACAGGAAATGCGTGATTGTCGAGGTTTAAACGGCCAAAATGCCGGTAGATGGCAGCTTTACCCATGATAATACTCACTGTTTTATCTCGTTTGTAATAATCCCAAAGACCAATTCGGAAGTTGTCTTCATCAACCCCGAATTTAAGTATATAATTGGCAAATGTAAACAGCACATCCTCATCATTTAAAGAGTCTGCTTTTCCATCACCATTTCCGTCGACACCCAGCCCTCCGAATAAAGCGATGCTTTTAGGATTTGTATCATCTTTGTCTGGATTAATGATGCCAGCCCATGTTTCTTTTGGGAAGTAGATACCGGTCAAGCCGGTCGCTTTAGGAAGATCCCTTCGTGAAGACCGTATATTTCGTTCATATTGGTCAACTGCAGCAATATAATACCATGGCAGCTGTGTTACGGCTTCAATCTTTTCATATAGCTCCATCCTTTTATAATATGTATCATCAGCAGAGGCTTTATTTTCCGCAGCATGAGATACAATATTAGGTGCTAAAAATCCAAGCAGGACAGCTAATAAGCATATTTTTTGCATCAACATCCCTCCTTCCTAAAAACTAGTCGTTTTATTTTGTGTGCAACCTGCAAAATAAATGAATATCAATAAATGGTAATAACCAAAACTACAGCTTGTAGCAGAGATTTGGTTATGTTAAAGTGACAATGGAACAATTACAAGCCTAGTATTTGTGTATAAGATACATCTAAATCATTGTGGCAGGTGTTGTAGTATAGCCCGCATTTATAGCTTTTTTGAGCTGTGCTAACAGGATTAACAACTGCTACATACAGTTGTCTCTTTTTTGAAATCCAAAAATAGAGAGGACTTAGAGAATATGAGTTCTAAAAAAGAATCACTAGGAGATGAATTGAGATGGCGGAAAGAAAAGACGAATACCAACGCAAACCTGAATGGCTGAAAATTAAACTTAACACGAACGAAAACTACACTGGCTTAAAGAAAATGATGAGAGAAAAAAAACTGCATACAGTTTGTGAGGAAGCAAGATGTCCGAATATTCATGAATGCTGGGCTGTGAGACGAACGGCTACTTTCATGATTCTCGGGGATATTTGTACAAGAGCTTGCCGCTTTTGTGCGGTTAAGACAGGCTTGCCGACAGAACTTGATTGGCAAGAGCCGGAAAGAGTCGCTGATTCTGTTGTTAGCATGAACTTAAAGCATGTTGTTATCACAGCTGTTGCAAGAGATGATCTTAAGGATGGCGGTGCAGCTGTTTTTGCTGAAACTGTCCGTGCAATTCGCAGAAAGAATCCATTTACGAGCATTGAGGTTCTGCCGTCAGATATGGGCGGAGAGGAAGAAAACCTGCGCCTATTGATGGATGCAAAGCCTGATATTATGAACCATAATATTGAGACTGTAGAACGTCTGACGCCAAGAGTGCGCGCACGCGCTAAATATCACAGATCTCTCGAGTTTTTGAGAAGAGCAAAAGAAATGTATCCTGAGATTCCGACTAAATCAAGCTTAATGATTGGGTTAGGGGAAACGAAGGAAGAAATCATACAGACGATGGATGATTTACGAGCAAATAATGTTGATATCATGACAATAGGACAATACTTACAGCCAACTGCAAAGCATCTTAAAGTCCAAAAATATTATCATCCAGATGAGTTCAAAGAACTAAAGAAAATTGCTTTAAGTAAAGGCTTTAGCCACTGTGAAGCAGGTCCGCTTGTTCGTTCATCCTATCATGCAGATGAACAAGTTAGTGAAGCAAAGAAGAATCAAATGCTTGCATCCCAAAAGAAAGAAGCATAATTTAAATGAACAGAGTAAATCTTGCTGCTATATAAGAAGCATGGTTTGCTCTTTTTTATTTTTCCTGAATAATCTGTCTTATAAATAAAAAAACAAAATCCTTTCCTATTTCTTGTAATAATTATTATAATTTTTCCTTGCCAACACTATGTAAATTATCTATTGTCGGGTTATAATGAAGTGGTGAGATATAGTACCTATTAGGTGATATGGATAATTTATCTTAAATAGGACTTATTTAGGATTACATATAAAAAGTCATGCATGTATACATATCGAAAAGGAATGTTTCAAAAGTGAGGTGAAGGTTTTGGTTTGCATAAATAATCATTGTTATGAACTTATTGAAGAACGAAAAGAAGGCTTCAATGAGGAGGCATTTAAAGGCAGGTTCAGTGATATTTTAACAAAGTACGATTATATTGTCGGTGATTGGGGCTATGGTCAGCTTAGGCTCAGAGGATTTTTTGATGACCAAAATCAGAAATCCAGCTTTGATACGAAAATTAGTACGTTGACAGAATATTTGTATGAATATTGCAATTTCGGATGTCCTTATTTTGTCGTTAAGAAAATAAAAAAACAATAATGTTAGTAAAGTGCTGTTTCTAACAGCACTTCTGCATAATAAGGAAAACGTTTTCTAAGAGGTCGTGCCCCTTATGAATTTTTTCTTTTATCTGTTTTGCTATTACTTAAAGGGTTTGCTGTATGAGAGGAAATGAAGAGATGGTCCATGTGTATGTCAAAAAGATCAAAAGCTTGAAGAACTGGGGGAAAATAATTTTTCCGGCCAGCAAATTAATATATTACCCTCCCCAATTTATTTTGAGGGATCCTGTCCAGCAAAACGTTGGTGCTGCTCTTCATAAAGGGAATGAAGTGGCTGTAATTGTCTTTTCCATTCAAAACTTGGCCATCATGAAACAAGAAATGGACAGCTCAGCATGCCAACGTTTGTGGAAGAAAGTTAGGGAAGCTTTCCAAGCTGTCATCAGACAAGAATTGCCTCCTGAACAAATAGCAGCAGTCCGCGATTATTATCAGGATGGAATTGCGTTATTTCTGAATATTGACCACAGGTTGAACATTGTCACTAATATGGATTCTACTGTCCAGTTGATTTTGGAGAAGCTGCAAGCAGAATTTTTGGGAAACCTACAACTATTCGTACAGCCGATTTTTAGCACGGGATATATATTTATTGACAGACAGATTGATAATTTACAGGAGGCCATTTATCTTGCCTATCAGCAGGCGTTGGCAATGGCTAGAAAAGGTTTAAAATCTGATTTCAATGAAATGTCATTTGCTTTAGGCAAAATTGTGGCTAATAAAGATATTCGCCTATTAGCACAGCCAATAATGGATGTGGAGACGAATAAGGTTAGAGCATGCGAAATGTTAACAAGAGGTCCTGTCGGCACATCGCTTGAAAATCCCCTTCAACTGTTTTCAGTTGCACGGCAGACCAATCATCTTTATGACCTTGAAATGGTTGTACTTGAAAAAACGCTCGAACAAATTAAACTAACAACATGGAAGTTCGATATTTTTATTAATTTTACACCATTAACGATAGGCAACCAGCATTTTGTGAAAGACTTGAAAAAGCTGATGAACAAATATAAAGGCATCTCCGCGAGCAAAATAACAATTGAGGTGACAGAGCGGGATTCTATTGAGGGATTGGAATATTTCATCTCAAACTTAAAACTTTTGCGCCAGATTGGTTTTAGAGTGGCAATAGACGATACAGGAGCAGGCTATGCAAGTTTGAACTCTATCAGTGAAATCATGCCTGACATTATAAAAATAGACCGTTCTGTCATTCAGAATATTGATAAAAACTCTGTGAAAGAATCAATGCTCAAAGGCTTGCTGCTAATAGCAAAGGAAGTAGGTTCTGTTGTTGTTGCAGAAGGAATAGAAAGTGCTGAAGAGGCTCTCGTTCTTTCAAGGAACAAGGTTGATTTAGCACAAGGATATTTTTATGCAAGGCCGACAAGCTTGAGCAATAATCTGCAAACGATTGTGTGATATTTTGTCCATTTTTAAGGACAAAGGGCTAATGAAGGAGGCGTTCAAATGTATTTTGTGGATCGAGATAAAATCGGGCAGCAATTGGAATATTTACAGCAATTGGTTCAGATGTTTAAAGAAAAGGACTACTTTGAATCCAAGCTTGAGAAACTGGCATTGGAAAGACTTGCGCATATGATGATTGAGGCAATGCTTGATGTTGGCAACAGTATGATTGACGGATTCATCATGAGAGATCCGGGCAGTTATGAAGATATCATGGAAATCCTCACAGATGAGAAAGTGCTTACCCCTAACGTTGCAAGTGAAATAAAAGAACTGCTTATTTTAAGAAAGTCACTCGTGCATGATTATACAAATATCAGCCATGAAGATGTAAGGGAAGCTTTATTGAAGGGAATACCTTCCGTTGAGTCTTTTTCCCTGTCTGTCAAAAACTATTTAATTAATGAGCTTGGTCCAGTGACTGCCTTCAAAAACTAACATAGCATCACAAAATGAATAGGAAGGGCTTTGTTTTCATGAAGAACTATAAAGGATATTTAATTGATCTAGACGGGACAATGTATAAAGGGACAGAAGTTATTAAAGAAGCTGCTGATTTTGTCAAACGCTTGATTGCCCTAGGAATCCCATATTTATATGTGACAAATAACTCGACAAAAACACCAGAGCAAGTAGCGCAAAAGTTAAGAGATTTCCACATCCCTGCAAGGAAAGAGGAAGTGTTTACTTCTGCTATGGCTGCAGCGGGCTACATATATGAACAGAACGGATTAGCAAGTGTTTATATGATAGGAGAAGAGGGATTGCGGCATGCCCTTACGGAGAAAGGAATTCGTATATTGTCTGAAAACGATGGTGCGGATTATGTAGTAGCTGGCATGGATCAGCAAATCACGTATGAAAAGCTGGCACAAGGATGTCTGGCAGTCCGCAATGGAGCGAAATATATCATCACTAACGGTGACACGGCCTTGCCGACAGAAAGAGGACTTCTTCCAGGAAACGGGGCTCTTACATCAGTTATTACTGTGTCTACTGGGACAGCTCCCCTCAATATGGGTAAACCAGAAGCTATCATTGTTGAACAGGCATTGAAACTGCTTGGAGTGAGTAAAAATGAGGCAATTATGGTAGGTGATAATTATCATACAGATATATTGGCTGGTTTAAATGCCGGAATTGATACATTATTGGTTCATTCAGGTGTGACAACAGCAGAGCATTTAGCCTCTTATGAGCAAAAGCCTACATATTCCGTCAACAGTCTTAGTGAGTGGGAATAACGAATAAAGGAAGAAGTGCAAGGTGTGCGCTTCTTCCTTTGCTTGTTTACAATTATTTTTCGCCTCTGACACTATGTGCAAGCCTGCTTGAGGCTGCTGCAGCGATAGCACCGACTATATCATCTAAAAAAGTATGACATTTACCTGATGATTTATCATTCAGCTTCTTTAAGATACCTGGTTTTAATTTATCTACATATCCGTAATTAGTAAAACCGATTGAACCATATACATTCACGATGGAAAAACTCAGTACTTCGTCCACACCGTACAGACTTTCATCACTTTCAATAATGCCTTGAAGCGGGGCTTCGAGCATTTTCTTTTCGGCAAGCACATCTAATTGAATTCCAGTTAATAATGCATTTTGCACTTCTCGTTTAGACAATACGCGCTCAACATTATGAATACACTCAGCCATTTCTAAATCCTCGTGATACTTTTCCTGCAATAGATAAACCAGTTCTGCAATATCTTCTATTGTAACTCCGCGCTCGTGAAGCCATTTTCTCGCTGTCTTTTCTGTAATATCTGACATATTATCACCTTTTCTAATTGTATTCACTATGTAAACACAGTGGTTCATCATTGTTTACTATGCCAAAATTGGCTGTACACTTTACCGAGCAAAACGTAAAAGGCAGGCTGTGATGATAGCTGTATATCCTTTAGTATATGTAGGACTTCTATAAAGGTATGTGTCCTTTTTATTTGAAAATTTTTATCAGAAAAGGGTTATGAAAGAAAAAAAACAAGATTGCCAGTTACCGACATATATTTTACTTAGGTATTAATTAGATGATTTTTGTGCAACAGAGTGTTCTCAAAAAGGAGGAGTATGATGATTCGGAAAATCTTATACAGTCATTATGGTATAGAGGTAACGGATGAAATGAGGTTTGGGCATTATGAAGCCTGCAGAAAAGATGGAAAGCTATACACGCTGATACCAGTAGACAACAAAGAAGATGAGGAAATCCTTGAGCTTCAAGAGCTTGTGAATCACATGACAAATTTAGGAGATTATCGAGTTAGTAAATTTCTGGAGTCAAAGGAAGGGAATATTAGAGAAGAGGTAGAAGGACAGGCGTACTGTATCATGTTGAATGAACATCTCCAAGGGTTTCACTCAAAGCAATTGGGCAGGAAATTGGGGAAATTCCATTATCGCGGCAGATTGGTTCAGTTTGGTGTTGAGAAAATATCACGGATGGGACAATGGAAAGGCTTATGGGAAAAACGGATAGACCAGATGGAAGGTTTTTGGAACACGAAGATGCATCAGGAGCCAGAAAGCGAATTCGATAAACTTTTTCTTGAAGCTTTCCCTTATTATATGGGGATTGCCGAAAATGCAATCCAGTATCTAGTCGATACAGAGCTTGATGATGAGCCTTCACCAATTGACAGTGGGACGATTTGTCATAACCGTTTCATGAAAACTACATGGATGGGAGAATATTATGTAAAAAATCCGTTTGATTGGGTATTTGATCATTGCGGCAGGGATTTAGCAGAATGGACGAGAGAAAGGTATTTTCTTAACATAAAAACATATCATCGTGATGTTCGGAAATTTTATAGTGATTATCAAAGTGTCGCACCATTGAGTCCGTTTTCCTGGAGGCTGGTATATGCAAGGCTTCTGTTTCCCCTCCATTTTGTAGAGTGTGTTGAAAATTATTACTCAAGCGCAAGTGAGGCAGAACGTCATTACTTAGAAGATCAATTAAAGAAGTATTTAAATCAATCAAAGGATTCAGAAGAGTTCCTGCGCGTTTTTTATGAGATGGTCGAAGCGCCTGTAAAAAAAACAAAAATCCCTACATTAAGCTGGCTTTATTGAGCTGTCTGTTGTTAACTGCTTTGTTAAATTCCCTCTTCCCGGCGGTTTTGCTTAAGCTAAGTCCCGGGAATCCTTGTCCAAAATAGTTCCCCTTTTTCGTCTGAATTACTTTATAATAGAAAAAACAGTAAAATGGCAATAGTAAGAGTTAAATAAATTTTCAAAGAATATATAATTCACCTCTTGTAAAAAATCAGAACAAACACTATAATGTCTACTATACAAAGACAGTTGTTTTTTTAAAGAGAACATCTTAGGGGGAATAACAAAGTGGAGACAATATCAATTGGGCTGCTTGGATTGGGCACTGTCGGAAC
>JAPSHL010000001.1 GCA_031179905.1 Bacillus sp. (in: firmicutes)
TAACGAAGCGGCAGCATTTGCAGAAGAGCTTCCAGCTATGGCACAAGATGCAGTGACAAATCCGGAAACAGTTGAACAGCTCGAAAGTACTTTAAATGATTTTGAAACACAAATCAGCGAGTTCAATCAAGTGGAAGTACCACAAGTGATGGAAGATTTACATGGACAAATTAGTGAGCACAATGAACAAATTCAATCTCAAATAGAAGAATATACGAAAGCAATTGAGGAAGGTTCCTTCCAGCCTGAATTTCTGCAAAACAGCGAACTGCTAACATCACTGCAGGATATTCAAGGCATTTATGAAAATATTCAAAAGCTTGGAAATGAATAAGTTAAATTATAGAGGTGCAGTCAGAGACTGCCCTCTTCTTCATTTATGATAGGAGAAAAACTTTAAAAGGGTAAGTATATGAGGGAAGAAAGAGGTGCTAACAGATACTTGAACATTGTTTTTACGGTTTATGTTTGTTTTCTTCCTGTATAAACGACCAAAATCGGTACAGTTGACCGGCAACTTTTGCTGGTTCTTCTTGAAGTGCTTTATGGAGGGCAGGGTGTCTTTGAATGGCGATAAGGATATTATAATCCTCTCCAGATACTGCCATGCGGTTATCGCTGCCATATCTAGAGGCTGTTTCCATAACAGCAGATCTCCCAAGAAGATAATCAGTGCTGACATCAAAGAAATCTGCAAGTTTTTGTAGTGTTTCCGTGTCTGGTTTGCGATTGCCCGTTTCATATCCAGAAATGGACACTTTTGTCACGTTCATTGCCTCCCCTAATGTTTGCTGTGATATATTAGCCGACTTCCTGAGAGCTCTTAATCTTTCTGAAAAATTCAAACGTCTCCCTCCTTTTCCATTATGCTGGTTCTATTATAAGTTAACTTATAGCTAACAGTAAATGTTCACAAATAAGTTAACTAAAAAGATATTAACTTATTGAAGTTAACCTTGGGTTTACGTATAATAGAGATAGATAAAACGATTTTGACTTAGAAAGAGGTGAGAGGGATGACTAGAATTAAATTGCGTTATGTTAGAAAGGAGCATGGTTATACTTATCAGCAAATGGCCAGCAAACTAGGCATCACGAAGTCCTACTATTGGCAGATCGAAAATGGAAAAAGAGGTTTATCGTATGAGAATGCGATAAGAATAGCGAAAGTATTTCATAGGAAACCAGATGACATATTTCTTCCAGAGAACAATCATATGAGCTGTCTAGCAAGTGATGATTAAAAACTTATGACAGGTTAGTAGACTTTCTTTGGAGGAAATATGTTTTTTTGTTTACGGCAATCTTTTCTTCTGCTTACAAAGCTCTGTTTACATTTATTATTGCATGTACTTATGCTTTTTAAAACCTTTCCACATAAATTATCAGAAATAAATAATACCTTATCCTCTTCTTATCACAATTTTCCGAATGGGATTGATTTTCTCTCTTTACTGTGTAAAAGTATAGAGTATAAATAGAGGAGGACGGTTCGTAAACATGAATAATAAGAAAATCAGTTTTATTGGCAGCGGCAAAATGGCACAGGCTATTTTTGGCGGCATGCTGAAATCAGGATTCACAAGACATGAGGATTTAATTGCAAGTGCAAAAACGGCTGCAACTTCGGAAATGATCTCCAAGCAATATGAGATCAAAACAACAATTGATAATAAGGTCGCAGCATCATACGGAGATATCGTCGTTCTTGCGGTGAAACCATATTTATATACAGAGGTATTACAGGAAATCAAGAGTTCTCTGCAGGAGAACGCTATAATCGTGACAATTGCTGCAGGAGTTGATCTTTCTTATATGGAGGAGCAACTATCGGCAAGAAGCAAGATTATCAGAACGATGCCAAACACCCCATCCCTTGTAGGTGAAGGAATGAGTGTTGTCTGCCCGAATGTAAATGTCACAGAAGAAGAATTGCAGTATATTGTAGACTTGTTTTCTTCCTTTGGCAAAGTAGAAGTGATGGAAGAGCGCTTGATGGATGCTATTCCTGCTATCAGCGGATCCTCCCCTGCGTATGCTTTCCTTTTTATTGAAGCATTGGCTGATGGCGGTGTAAGAAGCGGGATACCGAGGGAAACATCATACCGGCTTGCGGCCCAGGCTTTATTAGGCGCAGCAAAAATGGTCCTGGAAACAGGCAAACATCCGGGTATCTTGAAGGACGAGGTATGTACACCTGGCGGGACAACAATTGAAGCGATAGCTACCTTAGAGCAAATGCAGTTCAGGGGAGCAGTTATGGCTGCAATGGACAAGTGCACCCAAAAAAATCAAGAATTGCAGAAGAAATAAAATGACGGGTCGTTCGGAATAGGTAATATGTTGTTCTTGTGGAAGAACATGTGAATAAAAATGCCGAGGTTATGAGTCTATTATAATACCTTGGTATTTTTTTTGTGTGAAAATAGGTCATTACTCCTTTGTATTTTCCATATTTCAGCCTTTAAAGATAGAATTCGATTCTGTATAATAAAAATTATCATTATCAATAATACTGATTTACTAGCTTATTTATGAAAATAATAGACCATTTGGACCGCGAAGAAAAACAGCTTGTATTTGGGCACTTAAGCTGTTTGGAGCGACTAGTGCAACCGGCCGTTTTTCATGACTTTGGCTGGTTTTTTTTTTGCTTTGAGGGGAAGGCTAACCAGATAAAATATAGAGATTTATCGCATTTGTAAGGGAATATTTAAAAAGAGGTGTGGCAAATGATTTTTGATAAATATAAAGGCATATTGATTAAGAAAATGAAGGATCAGTTTACAAGCTGGTTTGATAATACTGAACAAACAGAGATTGAAAATAGGGATGTTTACAGGTTTTTACATTCGATTAAAGGGACGTCTGGCACATTAGAGCTTGATTTGCTTTGCAGTATTTCCTCAGACCTGTTGTCAAAGGTCGAGAATAGAAAAAGCTCGTGGTCCATTCAGGAACTAAGGGATTTCTTGAACGGGCTTATGGAAATCAGTTATGAATATGAGCATTTTCATGAGGAAATAGGTAAGGCTCCCGCTTTAAGAGATGGCGATGCACCGCTGATTCAAATTATTGATGATGATATTTCTTTGCTTATTTTTCTAAAGGATAAGCTCGAGAGCAAAGGGTGGATGGTTATCGCAAACACGACGGCAGATAAGGCGATAGAGCAATATTATAATATGCATCCTGATTGCATCATCATTGACATCAACCTTCAGGAACAATCCGGTTTTGATGTGCTCAATGTTATTCAAAATCATACCAATAGGGCGTTTATCCCGAAATTAATGTGCAGCAATAAAACAGACAGAGATACAAGAATCGCAGCTTATAGAAATGGTGCAGATGATTTTATTGAGAAACCGATAGATATGGAAGAATTCTTGATTCGAGTGGAACGTCATTTGGAAAGGAAAAAATTTTTCGACCAATCAGTATTGGTAGATGAATTAACCCAGGTTTATAACCGCAGATTCCTTAATGATTCATACAATCGCTTTATAAGTGATATGGAAAGGCTTAATGCGAACGGAACAATCGCTATAATTGATATTGATTACTTTAAACGAGTCAATGATTTATATGGGCATATTGTCGGAGACAAGGTGCTGATGGAATTCGCTCAATTCCTCAAAAAGAATATTAGAAGTACGGATACATTATTCCGATATGGAGGTGAGGAATTTGTCATCCTGTTCCAAAGAGCAACAGAAACAGAGATAAAAGATGTATTGGAGCGGATGCTTGGTAAATTTGCTCAAGTTGAATTTACAGACGGAGAGAAAACCTTCAACCTCACGTTTTCGGCAGGTGTTTATCGAATTGAGAATATGGAAATCGGTCTTCAGGCGGCAATTAAAACAGCGGATGAAGCTTTATATCTGGCAAAGGAGAATGGAAGAGCAAGGGTTGAAACAGCTAATAAGCTCAAAATTTCCAAGGCGACAAAGCTTTTGAATGTATCAATTGTTGATGATGATGCGCTGATCCGCTCAATTTTAATTAATATTTTCAGTTCATTAGAGCTTGATAATATTTCCCTTGATGTGAAAGCGTATGAGGACGGAATGCAGTTCCTTGATTCTGACAGGCTGACACAAAACGGCGTTCATTTCTTAATACTTGATGGCATCATGCCAGTTATGGATGGTCTGGAGATATTGCAAATCGTGAAAAAATCTAAGCACCGTAACAATGTTAACGTACTTATGCTGACAGGCAGAAAAAGTGAAAATGATATTGCAGAAGCATTGAAGCTTGGCGCGGACGATTATGTAACAAAACCTTTCAGCCTGACAGAACTGCAGGCAAGGATTGTCCGTCTCATTAAAAGGATGGTTTAAAGTGGCAAAGGAAATAATTTTATTAGTTGTTGTTGCAGTTGGTTCAATCAGTATCCTGCTTGTGCTCCTTGCTTATTTAGTTTTTAGGAAAATTATGGAAAATAGGAGGAGGCAGCAAATAAATAATTTGAAGGAAAATACAGCCCAGGATGTTTTTTTATTTTTACAGGACAGAACCCGTGAGCTTTCCTTTTCCGTCGATTCAAACATTGAAAGAGAAGCCTTAGAAGAGCTCCTCACAAAGTATACCGTTATACTCGAAGGTGAACAGGAAAGGGAGAGTTTAAGAATTCTTGCTGCAGCTAACCTGACAGATTATTATCGGAAAAATTTAAATGCACGAAAATGGAGTACTCGAATGAACACACTGTATCATATTGAGAGCTTTCATCTTTTGGAGCTTAAAGAAGAGTTGATCAGGCTTGCAAAGAATGGAACTAAGCAGTCTAAGGAAGAAAAAATCCAGATATACCGAATCCTCGCGTCTTTTCAGTATAGAGGTATTTTTATGCTCATTAATCAGCAGGAGTATTTGGCAGAAAAGGATTACCGAAGCATTTTAACGAGACTTGAATCTCACACTTTTGACGATATTATTGAACAGTTCGATGAGTGTGTGGAAGAACTGAAGCTGGCAATTCTTGATGTGATAGGTGTTAAGAAGGATTTGGAACATATTTACTTTTTGGAAAACGTCTTTCAAAAGTATGAAGGAGAGCTGAGGCTAAGAGCTTTAAAAGCTATTTCTAATATAGGGATTGTGCCTAATATTGAAAGCTATCTTTCTTTATGCCAGTCAAGTGTATGGCAGGAAAGAATGATGGCAGCAAGGCTGCTTGGCTTTATTAGAGAAGAGACCGCCTTGAATCTGTTAAAGGAATTGCTGCATGATCAATCATGGTTCGTAAGATCTCAGGCAGCAGAATCAATTATGAAATTTAAGGATGGTACAAAAGTGCTAGAAGAGGTGCTTCAGCATTCAAAAGACGCCTTTGCTCGGGATATGGCCTGGGAGTGGGTCAATAAAGGAATTATAAAAGGGGTTAATTAAGTTGGTTTTAGAATGGTGGACGAATGCTGTATTGTTTTTTGGGGGATTTATTTCTATATATATGATTATTATCATCACGTTTTACACAGCTATTCTTATCGTATCAATGGTGCAGCTTAGAAGAGAATATCAGCTTAATAGGGAACAATCTTTTGAGGATATTGCTGACGGGCTATACACTAAGCCTGTTTCGATAATTGTTCCTGCATATAATGAAGAAGCAGGCATTATTCCTAGTGTCCGGTCGTTATTGAGCATTAATTATCCTCAATATGAAATTATTGTTGTAAATGACGGCTCGAAGGACCAAACATTGCAAAAAATGATTGATTACTATGATATGGAAGAGATTCAAAAGGTTGTTCGCAAACAGGTGGAGACGAAACCAATCAAGGCTATTTACCAATCTAAACTTTTGCCGAAGCTCTTCCTTATAGATAAAGATAACGGCGGCAAGGCAGATGCTTTAAATGTTGGAATGAACTTTTCTAACTATCCTTATATATGCTCACTCGATGGCGATTCTGTCTTGGAAAGTGATGCTTTCTTGAAGGTAATGAAGCCGATTATGGACAGCAATGAAGAGGTAATTGCTTCAGGAGGAAGCATTCGGATTGCGAATGGCTGTAAGATTAAGGATGGTAATATACTTGAGATCGGTTTATCAAATCATCCCCTTGTTATTATGCAAATCATTGAATATTTAAGAGCTTTTTTAATGGGCAGAATTGGTCTCAGCAGGCATAATTTGCTGTTAATTATCTCAGGTGCCTTTGGTGTGTTCTCGAAACAATGGGTTATTAAGGCTGGAGGTTACCAAACCAATACGGTTGGCGAGGATATGGAACTTGTCGTCCGTATTCACCGGATACTGAAGGAATCAAAGGTTAATAAAAGAATTGTCTATGTACCTGATCCAGTATGCTGGACAGAGGTTCCAGAAGATATTAAGTTCCTCAGGAGACAGAGAAGAAGATGGCATAGAGGGCTGTTTGAAAGTCTCTGGAATCATCGAAAGCTGACATTTAATCCGAAGTATGGAAGCATAGGAATGATTTCCTTTCCTTATTTTTGGCTGATTGAGTTTTTAGGTCCAATCGTAGAAATTTTAGGATACATTTATACGATAATTGCTATTTTCTTTGGCGGTATCTATCTGGAATTTGCCATATTAATATTTTTGCTTTCTTGTATTTATGGATCAATTTTTTCAATGGCAGCAATCTTGCTGGAGGAATGGAGTCTCCGCAAGTATCCAAAGGTGTCCCATTTATTGAAGCTATTTTTCTTTTCATTGACAGAATCGTTATGGTACAGACCACTGACGGTTTTTTGGCGCTGTGAAGGGATTTGGCAGCTCATTAAAGGTGAAAAATCTTGGGGAGACATGAGTCGTAAAGGAGTATCTAAATGAGAAGAAGGAATACATTGCTTTTTTTTCTGTTTGTCATAATTGGGATTGCGGCTATACTAAGTCCTTTTTGGCTCTGGCAGTTTAAAGGGGCGAAGGAACTGAATGTGCTGATTATGGATAAGACAGTGCCTGATAAGACATACAGGGAACATAACGGTCTTGTCTATATATTAAACAATCAGAAATATGTAAAGGAAAACAAAGATAAATACTATAGTCAAAGTGATTATAAAGGCTTTAAACCGAGTGGAGACAACAGTTATAAAATCAGTGAACTTCCCGACGATTTAAGTGATTATGATGTTCTGTATTTGACAGATCAGTATGGAGTCTATGAGGAAGAGTTTTATGGCAGCAATAATCTTGGAGAAAGATCGGATAAAGTATACGGTGGATTGGAGGTGGAGGATGTTGAAAAAATAGAGAATGCTCTTTTTCAATCAGACAATAAAACACTTATTGCTGAATTTAATACTTTTGCAAGTCCTACAAGTGATGAGGCGAGGGAGAAAATCACTAATTTGCTTAACGTATCATGGAGCGGCTGGATCGGCAGACATTTCGACGATCTTGCTGGTGATGAGGTTCCTGTATGGGTAAAGGATAACTATAAAGACCAAAATGGTGAAGCATGGAGTTTTACAGGCTCTGGCCTTGTTTTAATCAATAAAGATGATTATATTGTCGTCTTAAATAATAAGGACTTAACTGATACTGATGTCGCATTTTCAACTACGGAAAAAGGTCAATCCGTTTTGAAGAAAGAACTGACTTCCGATTATGATTACTGGTTCGATATTATAGAAGCAAAAGATCAGGAAGGGGTGCTGGCACAATACAAGCTTCCGGTTACTAAGTCTGGTAAAGAAAAGCTGGAAGGGTACGGGATTCCAAGCACTTTCCCTGCAATCGTGCAAAATGCCAATCCCAAATATACTTCGTATTATTTTGCAGGTGATTATGCTGACGAAGCAGAGGTTCCAAGCTTATATCAAACAGTCGGCTTTGATTTGTGGAAAAGATATGTCACATATAGAAATTCTTTTTATTGGAACACTTACGTACCGATTATGAAGAGCTTATTGAAGGAAGGTCTTCACAATCAAGCTGAAGGCAGTAATGTAGAGACTGTCAAAGTTGATGGAATGGAAACGAACAGCCGGACAAATGATGAATATATTCAAGTCCAAAAGGATGGGAAATGGGAAGACCTTGTAATTAAAGGCGTAAATATGGGTGTTTCCAAACCAGGCTCCTTCCCAGGTGAAACGTCGATTACAAAGGATGAGTATTACCGCTGGTTCAAAGATATTGGTGCAATGCATGCTAATACAATCAGGGTATATACACTGCATCCGCCAGAATTTTATCAAGCGTTGTATGAATACAATCAAAGTGCAAAAGAGCCCCTTTATCTAATCCACGGGTCATGGGTCAATGAGGATGTTCTTAAAGAACAGCAGGATGCTTATTCTGATGAAGTGAAAGCAGATGCACAGTTAGAAATCAAGAACATGATTGATATTATTCATGGGAATGCTGATTTGCCGGAAAGGACTGGGCATGCTTCAGGAAAATATAAGTATGATGTTTCCAAGTATGTGCTTGGATTTATGCTTGGAACAGAGTGGGACCCTGAAGTTGTCAGTTATACTGACGAAGAGCACATTGGTCTAAAAGAATATAAAGGCGCTTATTTTGAAACGAAAAATGCTTCGCCGTTTGAAATTTGGGTTGCACAATTAATGGATTATACAGCAGATTATGAAGCTGAGCAATACAAGTGGCAGCATACGATGAGCTTCACGAACTGGGTGACAACAGACTTGCTTGATCATCCTGCAGAGCCAGATGAGGATGAAGACAAGGCAGTAGTTGATCCAAACCATATTACTAGAACAGATGATTTCCATGCTGGACTGTTTGCAGCTTATCATGTTTATCCATACTATCCAGACTTCCTGAATTATGAAAAGAGCTATGCAACATACAAGAATAAACAAGGCGAGCAAAGCAATTACGCAGCTTATTTAAATCAACTGCGAAAGGTTCATGACATGCCGGTGTTAGTCGCTGAGTTCGGAGTTCCAGCATCACGGGGCAAAACGCATGAAAACGTCAATGGCATGAATCAAGGCTTCATTTCAGAAGAAGAACAAGGAAATATGGATGCGAGCCTGTATCAGATGATACTCGATGAGAAATATGCAGGCGGGCTTGTATTTACATGGCAGGATGAATGGTTTAAGCGAACATGGAACACGATGGATTACGATAATCCGAACAGAAGACCATTTTGGTCCAATATCCAGACAAATGAGCAGCATTTTGGTCTGTTAAGCTTCGATCCAGGGAAATATGAACCAACCATTTATATTGATGGAAGTACTGAGGATTGGAATAAGCTGAATGTATCTCCATTATATACTAGTGAGAGGGCCGAAAACGATATTCAAGATGTGAGTGTCACGTCAGATGAACAGCAAATTAGCTTTAAACTGACATATAACGAGCCAGTTGACTTAACTAAGGACCATACGTATATTCTCCTGGATACAATAGCAGAACAAGGTCAGATGACCACAGTTCTTGATGGGAAGGAAAAAGTGGACACAGACTTTGGTGTTGATTTTGCTGTTAAGATTGGGGAAAAGGATGATTCTCATATCCTTATTGACAGCTACTATGATTCTTATTACTTCCATTATGGTCACTTGCTGAACATGATTAAAAAAGAAAGTTATGCAAATAAGAAGAATAACGGAGTATATCACCCAATCCGACTTGCTCTAAATAAAGAGTTGGAAATACAGGGAGAAAAAATTCCGTTTAATGCCTATGAAACAGGTAAATTATTATACGGCAACGGCAATCCAGAAAGTAAAAGTTTCAACAGTCTGACCGATATTAGTGTAAGTGAAGATAAGAAGACAATTGAGTTTCGTTTACCGTGGGCTTTATTGAATGTGAAAGATCCAAGTCAGAAGGAAATTATCGCTGATTTATGGAAAAAGGGCATGGAAGGCAGTGAAACAATTGACGGCATTCATTTTGCGGTCGTAATGGAAAAAGACAAAAAAATTGTTCAAACATTGCCTGAAAGAGGCAATGACAACACCATTCATCAAGAAGATACAAAGCTGTTTGAATGGAAAACCTGGGAAGCTCCAGCCTATCATGAACGATTAAAAGAATCCTATTATATACTGCAGGATGCCTTCTCCAAAATAGGGAATTAGGGGAGAGAGAGTATTATGAAAAAAATATTATTGGCTGAAGATGAAGAGGTTTTAAGAATGCTGATAGTAGACACACTCGAAGATGAAGATTATGAAGTGGATGAAGCACCTGATGGGGAAGAGGCTCTCCAGCTTATCGCAAAAAATGACTATGATCTGTTGATACTCGATTATATGATGCCGATTATGACAGGTTTGGAAGTAATTCAAAAGGTAAGATCTGATGAAGAAAAGAAGGATTTAAAAATATTGATGCTGTCAGCAAAAAATCAGACAACAGAACAAAATTATATATTGGAAGCTGGAGCTGATTACTTTATGGCGAAGCCTTTTAGCCCACTCGCGCTTCTTGACAAAGTAGGGGATATTCTTGATGAGGATTAATTCCTATATAAGAAAAAGCATATCAAGGCAGTTTATGGCCTTAATATGCTTTTTCATTCTTTTATTTATCGGAGGCGGGCTAGTATTAGTTTATTTGCAAGACTCAGTTAACAATGCATATGTTGAAAACCGGGAAGAGCTTGTTGAAAAGCAGGCGCTAGTCAGACAACTCGAGACAAGGCTGAATGATGCTATGTTTAATGTGAGAGGGTATTTTGCTTATAATAATGAAGCCTTGAAAGAATCTGCAGAAAGTCAGCAGGCTGAGATTGAAAAGTTGATAGAGCAATTTGATGCAAGGCTTGCAACAGAGGAAGATACATTTTTCTCAACAGAACTATCATCGTTTTACCGTTTTTATTTTAATGAAACAATGCCAACTGCAATTGCCTATTTTGAAAGCGGAGATAAAGAGGAAGTCGCTGCTATCGCCAATAATGGCGCCACTGAACGAATTAATTCTTTCCAAGGAGAAATGGCTGACTATCTCCAGTCCGTTTCGAACTCGCTGAGCGGCGAGGTAAGCAAGCTCACTACTCATATCGCCATACTGCAAGTTAGTTTTCTTATCTATATCATTCTAGTACTTATCGCAGTATTGCTTATCGGCAGAGAGATGGTTAGACGGATTGGAAAACCATTAACTGATTTCGCCGTTGCAGCAAATGAAGTGGCAAAAGGAAATGAAGCAGAAATAAAACTTGATAAGAAAAGGCAGGATGAACTGGCAACATTATCTGTTGCTTTTGAGCGGATGTATGCGAGCATACAAGAGAAAGAACAAGACTTGCTTGCACAGAATGAAGAGCTTGTCGCGCAGCAGGATGAGCTGCAGGCACAGCAGTATGAATTGGAAAAGGTGCTTGAGACAGTTCAATCAAATAAAGATGCTTTATTGCGCAGGAATAAGCTCATTAACGGTCTTTCCAGCTCTCTTGATAAGCAGGATGTACTGGAAAGTATCATCATCAACATGTGTGATGTTATCAAGGCGGACAGAGGAATTATCGTAGAGGCAGCCAGTGAAGATTTTGCGGCATTTGGGATATCAAATGAAGGAGCAGAGCAATTCAAGAAGCATCTTCATACTGGAATGTATCATCGTCTTGAAAAGGAAAAAACCGCCTTTACGATAGTCAGAGATCTAGATGTGTCGGAAAAGGGCTACCATCTTGAAACAGGAAGAGTACATGATCTTTATATACCAATCTTGTCCACAACTGGCGGTATAACAGCAATCATAAT
This sequence comes from Bacillus sp. (in: firmicutes), assembly GCA_031179905.1. GTDB lineage: Bacteria > Bacillota > Bacilli > Bacillales > Cytobacillaceae > Niallia. The sequence goes on from JAPSHL010000001.1 coordinate 11,683, forward strand.
GTTAAGCAGGTTTGCTTGTGGCTTTACAGAAAATGAAATGGAAGAATTCATTACATTGGCTAAACAAATTGGGATATCATTGGATAAGATTCATTTATTTGAACAAACAGAGAAGGATAGGTTGCTAAATACCGATATTCTAAACAATGTTCAAGAAGGTATTCAATTAATAAGTCCTAATGGAGATATTATTCATGCTAACAGCAAGTTCTATGAAATCATGTCAGGCAAGGAGGAGCTCGACATCTTTGTCGGCCAAAAATGGCAAGAGTGGACAGGACAGCTGAAAGAAAAGTTGAAGGATACCGATGATTTGATTGCTTATATTAAGCAATCAATGGAGGATTCCGCCACAGATTCTGTCACATATAAAGTGAAGGAAGATAGGATAGTTAAGGTTTATAGTGAACATTTATACAGAGGCGACGAAAAATTTGGGACGGTTCTTGTATATAGAGATATTACGGTTGAATATGAAGTCGATAGGATGAAATCTGAATTCGTCAGCACGGTCAGCCATGAATTGCGTACGCCACTTGCAAGTATTTTAGGTTTTACGGAGCTTATAATTAATCGAGACTTAAAACCAGATAGACAGAAGAAGTATTTAAACACCATATATGGGGAAGCGAAAAGATTGACTTCTTTGATTAATGACTTCCTTGATGTACAGCGTATGGAGGCAGGGAAGCAAACATATGAGAAAAAGTATATTGAAGTGCTTCCAATCATGGAAAAAGTTGTTGAAAATCAAGAGGTAAACATAACGAAACACCATATTAGCATTCATAATAATGAAAAAAATATATTAATACTTGGAGACAGGTCAAAACTCGAGCAGGCTTTCACAAATATTGTGAGCAATGCGATTAAATATTCTCCTGAAGGCGGAAATATTGATATCAGCTTCTATCAGGAAGGCGGTATGCTGAAAGTAGCTGTGAAAGATGAAGGGTTAGGAATACCAGAGTCAGCCCGTGATAAACTGTTTACAAAGTTCTACAGAATTGATAATTCTGATCGCCGTAAAATAGGCGGAACTGGGCTTGGTCTTGCCATTGTAAAGGAAATCATGTCAGCCCATGAGGGGGATATTACGATAGAATCTGAATATGGAAAAGGCAGCACCTTTATTATGAGCTTCCCGATTGTTGAGTGGAATTTGGAAACATCGGATAAGGATGCAGTCGCAGATGCAAAGGTCCGTTATAAAGTCATGGTGGTAGAAGATGATTACAGCTTGGCTGAACTGATTATTCAAGAATTGCAGGAAAGCGGCTTCCAGGTCTACTATTCCAAAAATGGAATGGAAGGAATTAAGAAAATGGAGGAAGTACAGCCAGATGCGCTAGTTCTTGACATTATGCTTGAAGATAGCAGGATGGACGGATGGGATATCATGAAAGCGATGAAAGATTCTGAGCATCTGAAAAACATTCCGATTGTCGTTTCTACTGCTTTGGATGAGAAGGAAAAAGGGATTGCGCTGGGTGCGAACGACTACTTAGTAAAACCTTATCCGCCAAGTCAGCTTTCACGAGCTATAATGCAAACTTTACTGAAAATGGGTAAAGTCGGGCAAGTGCTAATTCCAGAAGAACAATAAACTTTACACGAAACCTGCACAATCGTACGTGCAGGTTTTTTTCAGCGCTTAAACAGTGGTCATTTTTTTAGTAAGCAATGTGGTGAAAATAGCGACAGAGATAATCGTTAAAAACGAAGCGGATAAAATATGAAGGCCAACGATTTTTAATCCGCCTAACAGAACGAGCCCATCAATAAAAAAGATGATAAAGCCGACAGGGAATTTAAAAATACTTGAGAGCATTTGGGCAAGCATGTCCGTTCCGCCTGTGCTTGTGTCGAAGCGAAGCATGATGCCAATCCCAATTCCAATGATACTGCCGCCAATAACAGAGCTGATCAAAATATTGGTGGAAAATGTTTCGCGCATAAACGAACAGACATCAATCATGCCAGAAGATATCAAAAATCCCATTAAACCATAGGCGATATATTTCTTATTATAAAACCATATAATTACATAAATCGGGATGCTGATAAGTATCATTGACAAGCCTGTCGGGATATCATAATGATAATGGAGGATGAGTCCAATGCCAATAAGACCCCCATCAAGAAGATGATGAGGGACTAAAAAGCCGTTAACACCAATTCCAATTAGAAGACTGCCAACTAATATCGCACTTATTTTTTCTGCCACCTTAAATCACCCTAACTGCGTTCATACTAATAGTAATATATATGGACGAGTTTTCTAAAATAGAAGGGGAAATTTGGTGCAAGTTTTAGGAAACACATTGAAATCCCCATTGAAAATTTCAGTAATGCTTGGTATTTTATAGGTGACAGTTTAGACAAAATTGTATGGGAGTAAGAGAACGAATGGGAAATATAAAAAAAATCGCAGAGTTATCAGGAGTGTCTGTTACAACCGTATCAAGAGTATTGAATAATCATCCTTATGTAAAAGAAGAAAAGAGAAAAGCAGTCTTAGAGACGATTGATAAATTAAATTACAGCCAAAACTTAAACGCTGTCCACCTGTCGCGGGGGAAAACAAGCATGATTGGTGTAATGGTGCCTTATATAACCGTTCCTTACTATGGAACCCTGCTCGATGGTATCGGTGAAGAAGCACTGAATAATAATTACAGCATCAACTTGTTCCAGACAAACTATGATGCGAATAAAGAAAAGGAAGCACTCGAAAAATTAAAAAGCAAACAAGTGGACGGGATGATTATCTGCTCCCACACTTCCAATATGGAAACTATTCGTAAATACGCAAGTGACCATCCGGTAATTGTCTGTGAAAAGGTATCAGAGAAAAATATTGCTGCTGTCTATATTGATCATTACAGTGCGTTCAGACAAGGAGTAGATTTCTTATATGCGAATGGATACAAAAGGATTGGCTACTGTGTTAACAGGGCGACAAGTGCTAACAGCAGATTGAGAGAAAAAGCCTTTTATGAAGGCTTGCGTGAATTAGGCTTGGCTGCAGAGAAGGAATGGGTGTTTGACAACTGTTTAACAATTGAAGATGGAAAAAAAGTCCTCAAGGAGCTTTTGGAATTAAAGAAGAGACCGGATGCTTTACTCGTATCAAGCGACCAAGTAGCTGCAGGCATTATGACAGAAGCAAGAAAGCAGCAGCTAAACATTCCAGAGGATTTAGCGTTACTAAGCTATGATAACCATCCAATTTCCGAAGCCCTCGAGCTGACGACGATGGATCTTCCAATTGTCGAAATGGGAAGGCGTTCCTTCCAACTTTTTCAGCAGCTTCAAGATAAGAAGCAAGAAACTCCGATTGAACTAAAAGCAAAGCTTGTCGTCCGTTCAACTGTATAGAAAAAGAGGTCCAAATTGGACCTCTTTTTTATAGGAACAGATTCAAAACATAATAACATAATGCTGCAACAGTTGCAGAAATCGGAAGTGTGATGACCCAAGTGATCAGCATTCTTTGAGCTGTACCCCATTTAACCCCTTTAAGACGATGTGATGCACCTACTCCAAGAATAGAAGAAGAGATAACATGTGTTGTGCTGACTGGCAGGTGGATGTATGTCGCACCAAAGATAATCATCGCACCAGTAATGTCTGCAGCAACCCCGTTGACAGGTCGGATTTTCATAATATTGCCACCGACAGTTTTGATGATTCTCCAACCGCCGACAGACGTTCCAAGACCCATTGCTGCCGCACAGGCGAATTGAACCCAATGTGGGATATCGCTTGTTGTTAAATAGCCGTTAGCAATAAGGGCCATCGTGATGATCCCCATCGCTTTTTGAGCATCGTTCGTACCATGTGTATATGATTGCAATGCTGCAGTGAAAATTTGGAAAATCCTAAATCTGCGGTTAGTTTTTGTTAAGTTAAGATCTTTAAAGAAGATCTTGAATAATGTATAGACGATATATCCCATTACGAAAGCAATAATCGGTGATAGAATCAATGCTTGAATAATTTTCATGAACCCGTTATAGTTAAGGGCTTCAAAACCGGAAGCGGCAATAGCAGCACCAGCGATTGAACCGATGATTGCATGGGAGGAACTGCTTGGTATCCCGAAGTACCATGTCAAAAGATTCCAGAAAATAGCAGCAATTAAAGCTGCCAATATTACAGTCGAACCATTCTCTAATTGGAAAGGATCTACGATATCCTTCGTAATGGTCTTAGCCACACCAGTAAATGTCATAGCACCAACAAAGTTCATTATTGCCGCCATGATGATGGCATGCTTTGGCTTTAAGGCTTTTGTCGATACAGAAGTTGCAATTGCGTTAGCTGTATCATGGAAGCCATTGATAAAATCAAAAGCCAATGCAAAAAAGACAATCAAAATTGTTATAAATAAAATCATATCCATTTTTGTTAGGACTCCTTACGCATTCTTCATAATGATGCTTTCAAGTGTGTTGGCAACATCTTGGCAATAGTCAGCAATGTCTTCTAAGTTTTCGTAAATTTCTTTGTATTGAATGATGCGGATTGGATCTTTTTCAACTGAGAACAAATGCTTAATTGATTGGCGAAGAATGCCGTCACATTTCGATTCGGTATCTTTTATGCGAATTGCATATTCTCTGATTTTAGGGAGTTTTTTTGTTGACAGAAGTTCAACTGATTTTTGAATTTCCACTCCACAGCTTTTAATTGCTTCAACAAAACGAATCATGAATTCATCAGCAGTTGTGATATTATACATTTCAAACAAAGCAGCACAATGCTCCAGTCCGTCAAGAACATCATCCATGCTCATGGAAAGTGCCAGAATATCTTCCCTTTCAATAGGAGTGATGAAAGCTTTGTTTAATTCGGTAATTACATCGTGGATGTATGTATCACCTTTTGTTTCAATTTCTTTCATGGTTTCGGAAAACGTCTTTAAGTCGCTTACGTTACTGATTTTGTAGTCTGCGAAGTAGTCAGCGCCTTCCTTTAAGTTCGTTGCAATATTATTTAAAAGTACAGCGAATTTATCTTGTTTTTTGAAAACCATCATGTTACCTCCAATTAATAGAAAAAAATAGTGAAGCCTTACATAGTTTATAGGAAATTTGTCGAATCTCAAAGCTTTTCGACATAAAATTTACAAAATCTTAATAATTGGTTTACGAAAACTATAAAATACCACCTTTTGTTATTTACATTCTTTAAACTATATTTACAATTCCTACCCCTTTTTCTTGTTATTGCTAACATTGGGCTAGTCACAAATCCTCTTAAATGGAATAGAATATATGATTTAATATTTGCTATTGGAGTGAGTGATATGTTGGAAAATGATATGATATTGATTAGAAAAACAAAACAAGAGGATTTGCCTTATGTTTTGAAAACAGAAAGTGATAAAGAAAATGCCCTTTTTATCCAGCAATGGACAAGGGAAGAGCATATAGATGCTATTGTGAAGAATCCAAACATTCTTCATTTAACGGTTATCGGTAAAGATGTAAAAACACCTGTAGGCTATTTATTAGTTAATGGCTTATTAAATGAAAACGACAGCATTGAATTGAAAAGAACAGCTTTTTCTCATAAAGGAAGAGGATATGGAAAACAAATGCTGACTTTAATTAAAGACTGGGCATTTACTCAGCAAACTGCGAACAGGCTGTGGTTAGATGTGGTGCAACATAATAAAAGGGCGAAAAACCTGTATGAATCAACCGGATTTCAAGTAGAAGGACTCCAGCGGGAAGCAGTCAAAATCATGGGAAGCTATGAATCCATCTATTTAATGTCGATCTTAAAGAATGATTATTATAATGGCTTTTAAGGGGGAAATAAATGAAGAAAACAGTTCTAGTAACGGGATCGAGCAGTGGTTTCGGGTTTTTAACGGCGTTGGAGTTCGCAAAAAATGGCTATGAAGTGATTGCAGCAGTACGTAATGCGCAAAAAGGGACCAAGCTTATAGAAGAAGCGAAAAAAATCGGTGTTCAAAAGCAAATAGTATTGGAAATACTTGACGTAACATGCACAAAATCAATAGCATATTTGAGGGAAAAGATTGAAGGGAAGGGGCAGCTTGATATACTCGTAAATAATGCTGGCTATGCAGGAGCAGGCTTCGCAGAGGAAATTACACTGCAAGAGTACCGAGAGCAAATGGAAACAAATTTTTTCGGTGCTATTGCTGTCACGCAAGCATTCCTTCCTCTGATGAGAAGCAACGGATGCGGGAAAATAATAATGATGAGCAGTATCAGCGGGAAAATGGGTTTTCCCGGTTTAAGTCCATATGTTTCCTCAAAGTTTGCCCTTGAAGGCTGGAGCGAATCGCTCAGACTAGAACTGCTGCCATTCTCGATTTACGTCACATTAGTAGAACCTGGATCTTATAAAACAAATATTTGGACAGACGGTAAAAAAATCACAAAAAAATCACTGCTGTCCAGCTCCCCTTACGCTTCTCAGCTGAAAAGTGTCGAGACTTATTTAAAACAGGGAGAAGAGAAGTATGGAGATCCTCTTGAGGTGGCCCAAAAAATAATTTCTATAGCAGAAACTAAAAAGCCAAAGCTGCGCTACCGTCTTGGAAAAGGTGTGGGAATGTCTATCTTCCTAAAAGAGCATTTGCCTTGGAAATGGTGGGAAAAAACAGTTCTATATATTTTGAGAAAATAATACATATAGGTAGTAACAAGCTTAATGCAGCAATAATAATTGCTGCAATCATTTTTATGTCTTCATTTTTGGAGGTGTCTATGAATATCCAGCATAAACTGAAACTGCATAATGGGATAGAAATGCCTCTTATCGGTCTTGGCACCTACGGTCTCGGTGGAGGCAGGGCAACAGTAGAAATTGTCAAGGCGGCAATTGATCTTGGGATTCGGTCTATTGATACTGCTTCCTTCTATAAAAATGAACAAGAGGTTGGTGAAGGAATAAAAGAAAGCGCTGTCTTTAGAAAGGAGGTTTTTGTAACAACTAAGCTTTGGAATGATGAGCATGGTTATGACGCTGCATTGAAAGCAATTGAAGCAAGCTTGCGGAGATTGGACATGGATTATGTGGATTTATACTTGATTCATTGGCCAGGTAAGGATAGGTATATTGAAACTTGGAAAGCATTGGAGCGTTTGTATGATGAAGGTACAGTTAAGGCTATCGGTGTCAGCAATTTTCAAGAACATCATTTAAGCAGGCTTTTGTCCAGCTGCAATGAAAAGCCTGCTGTAAACCAGATTGAGTTGCATCCCCGCCTTACTCAAGAGCGATTAAGGGAGTACTGCAAGAAAATGGGTATTAAGGTTGAAGCGTGGTCACCTCTCGCAAACGGCAGGCTGCTGAACGAACCGACAATTAACTATATTGCCAAAAAGCACGCGAGGACGCCAGCTCAAATTATCTTAAGATGGCATGTTCAGAATGAGGTTATGGTAATTCCAAAAACAGCTTCTAGAAAGCGCCTTGTGGAAAACACGAATATTTTTGATTTTCGCTTAAGTATGGAGGAAATGAACTTGATTGACAGCCTTAACATGAACGAACGGATAGGGCAAGATCCAGATAAAATGATTTTTTAAATAACTCTAGTAAAATTAAAGACAGATAAGTGGGTGCAAGCTATCTAACGATGGCTTGCACTTTCTTTTTATAATACTAGGTTTAAAAATAAAAACATGTGGTAAATATAGAGTACAAGCAGATAGCATAAAGAATTACAAACAAGCTGCAGCTAAAAGTTTCTTGCTATCGCACTATTTACTTAACAAAAATAGAATCAAAAAGGAGTGTTTAAAATGGGCTTTATCTGGTCTTTAATTATAGGTGGTATTATCGGTTGGCTTGCAGGGCTGATTGTTGGGAAGGACGTTCCAGGAGGAATTATTGGTAACATTATCGCCGGTTTTGTCGGTGCATGGCTAGGATCTTTAATTCTAGGAGACTGGGGTCCGTCGCTTGCTGACTTTGCCATTATTCCAAGTATTATTGGGGCAGTAATCTTAGTATTTGTTTTAAGCTTTATCTTGAGAAAAATGCGAAAAACAGCATAATGACAAAAAAACGGGATAAAGGCAAATTGCCTTTATCCCGTTTTTGTTATTCTCCGAGCAGCTCAAGTGCATTTTGTGGGAATATTGGCGGATTATCAAGCAGCGGAGCAAATACTGTTAAGCTTTCCCCTGTAATCGGATGTGTCAGCGCTAGCCTTGCTGCATGCAATGCCTGCCGGCTGTAAATTGCTCTTCCGCCGTACAGAGCATCCCCTGCAAGAGGATGGCCGATTGAACTAAAATGTACACGGATTTGATGCGTCCTGCCAGTGTCCAAACTGCAGGAAACTAATGTTAAATCCTTTTCAGGAAAATAGGCAAGTTTTCTGTAGTTGGTGACAGCTGCTTGTCCATTTTCTGAAATTCTTCTTCTTGTGCCATGATGCCTATCCCTTCCAATCGGCTTGTCAATTTTTCCTTTTTTTCCTTTCATATTTCCATGAATAAGAGCTAAATAAGTCCTTTTTATTTTTCGTTCCCTCAAAGCATAATCCAACATATTCCCGATTAGTTCATGCTTGGCAAATAATATGCAGCCAGTCGTATCCCGGTCAAGCCGATGAATATGTTTAAGCTGTCTTTCCTCGCCATTCATTAACAGATGAAATGCGGCCCCGTTTGTTAGAGAAGAAATATCCTCTGGAGAGTTGGGATGTGTATCTATGTTTGCAGGCTTATTTATGATTAACAAAAAATCATCTTCGTACACTATGCTGAGCTCCATGTAAGAAGGTTCAATAGAGGCTGGCTGAGAATCAAACATTTTAATCGATAATGTATCGCCAGCTGTTAATGGTGCTGACCAATTTGTCATCACTTTATTGTTGAGCATCACTTTTTTCTGCATCTTAAAAAGATGCACTTGCTTTTTGGATGCAAGCAGTACAGTTCGGAAAAGCTCCTCAAGGGACAAACTGTCCCAATTTGCGGGTATTTCCATCTGCATCCATTCTCCCTTTCGTTCGAAATGCATAATTAAACCTCCGTTAGCGCTGGTTTTGGCAATTATTAATAATTTGGCATAACCATCATACCATGGTTTTAATTACCACGGAAAACGGGATATGGTCTATGTTATTCTATTGATAATACTTTATGTATATTTTTAAAGAGGGTGGTAAAATCCAATGAAGGTAGCTTATGCTTCAACACCTGCACAGGAAGAGCAAATAAACGAACTTATCCAAACTTTTTATACATCCATTTTTCCCGACTTTTTTTCTGACGATGAAATTAACAAGTTCTCACGCTTGAATGTTTTGCGTCTCACCGAAGAGCAAGCCTATATGCTAAGCACCCTAAAAAACTCCTACCAAGTAATAGCAGCATTGCAGACAATTATTTCTATCGTCGAGAATGCGGATGAATGTGAACAATACCATCATCTATTCGAAAAAAATGTCGAGATATTAGATGAGTTCGAGTTATTTTTTCCTTTCCGTCTGGATAATTTCTCAAAAAAAGATAAAAGCCTGAGCATTTATGCAGAGGCGGCTAATGAACATTTAATTTAATATAAAGAGAGCTGCAGGAGCCTGCGGCTCTTTTTTTTGCATATACATAATATTATGTCCTATAAAGATTATCTTAAGAAGAAATAGGGAAATGTAGAAATAAAAAGTGGAAAAGGGAGCAGCTTAAATGACAAAACTAGATTTATCGAAGTTTGAAAAGCGTTTGATTATTAGAAATACCGAGTATAACGATATAGATAAAATCCTGCAGCTTCAGGCTGAGTGCTTTCCTGGCATGGAACCGTGGACGAAAGCGCAGCTTAAAAGCCATTTGGATCTGTTTCAGGAGGGGCAATTTGTTGCTGAGTATAATGGTGAAATCATTGGGTCATGTTCTAGTTTGATTATCAATTTTGATGAGTATGATGACAGGCATACATGGGATGATGTTACTGACAAAGGGTACATAACGAACCATAATCCAGATGGTTATAATTTATATGGCATTGAAGTAATGGTTGATCCTAAGTACAGAAGAATGAAAATAGGACATCGCCTGTATGAAGCCAGAAAAGAGCTAGTGCGCAGGCTGAATTTAAAAAGCATCATCATTGGAGGCAGAATTCCTAACTTTTATAAATATGAGAAAGAAATGTCTGCAAGGGAGTATGTGGAGGAGGTTATTCATCACCGAATTTACGATCCTGTATTGTCATTCCAGCTGATTAACGGCTTTACAATGATGCGTATTAATCCTAATTATCTTCCAGATGATAAGCAGTCAAGCAAATATGCGACGTTGATGGAGTGGAATAATGTTGAATATTTGCCTCAGTCAAAGCGCTTCTTCAAAAGCAGTTATCCTGTAAGGATTTGTGTTGTCCAATACATGATGCGGCAAATTGACAGCTTTGAGGATTTTGCTAACCAAGTGGAATATTATACAGATGTGGCATCAGATGCATCTTCTGATTTTGTTGTTTTTCCTGAAATTTTTACAACCCAGCTTATGTCTTTCCTTGACGAGAAGATCCCAATAAATGCAATCCGCAAAGTTACAGAATATACCGAGCAGTATATAGAGCTGTTTTCAAGTCTTGCAATTAGATACAATATTAACATTATCGGGGGGTCCCATTTCGTTCAAGAGGATGATGAGGAGATTTATAACATCTCTTATTTATTTAGACGAGATGGAAGCATTGAAAAGCAATATAAGCTACATATTACTCCGAACGAGCAAAAATGGTGGGGAATCAGCCAAGGTGATCAAGTTCGTGTGTTTGACACAGATTGCGGCAAAATAGCCATACTTATCTGTTATGATATAGAATTTCCAGAGCTTGCAAGGATTGCCACAGATATGGGAGCGAAAATCATTTTTACTCCATTTTGTACAGAAGACCGCCAAGGTTATTTACGCGTTCGCTACTGCGCTCAAGCAAGAGCTGTCGAAAACCAGATATATACTGTAATCGCAGGTACTGTTGGTAATCTTCCGCAAACAGAAAACATGGATATTCAATACGCACAGTCAGCCATCTTTTCACCTTCGGATTTTGAATTTGCAAGAGACGGTATTGTTGGAGAAACGAATTCGAATATTGAAATGGTCATGATTGGCGATGTAGATTTGGAAGTGCTGCGTCGAAAACGGCAAAATGGTACAGTAAGACATTTAAAGGATAGAAGAGATGATCTTTACGAAATCAATTACAAACATAAAAGATTTTAACATGCAAAAAACCGCGGAACCCTAACCGCGGTTTTTTTTATTGGTGGAATTCTTTTACATTATTGTTGTGTGAATGTCATATCCGCTTACATTGTCGTTGGCGTGGTCAATGTAACGGAGCAATGAATACAAATGATTCTCGATTACAGTATAATCATGCTCGAAATTATAGGCGTGCAGAAAATGTTCAATTTTTTTTGAAAGAAAATGATCCTTCGTGCGCACCATTAATATTAAAAGATTATCCCATTCTGATCGATGGGTGTAGTATAGTGCTCGATCATAATCGACTTTATTCAAGCTGTCCGCCTCCTTTTGTTTGAAGGAGATGTTTATAGTATATGAAGGAACTGAACAAATTCTCATTCTAAAACTTGGCTATGTTGAGTTATCAGGGTTTTCTTTATTTACCTGTATAAAAAAGCTGAATAAAAATCTTCTAATATCAAAAAATAAAAGGAAAAAGGAGGCATTATGAAGAAAATTCTCATTTTTATGCTTTGCCTGGCACTTCTCCTTCCATCTTCAACTAAAGTATTGGGAAAGGAGCTAAGCAGGGAAGAGCAATACACATACGATGAATATCAGCGAGATATATGGAAAATGAAAAGCAGATATAAACGACAGTTGGAAGTACATACAATTGGCAAATCAGAATATGGCAGAAAACTGTACGGAATTAAAGTTGGAAAAGGTGAAAAATCAATTCTGATAAGCGGAGCTCACCATGGGAGAGAGTGGATAACAACTCTATTGATGATGAAAATGATTGAAAATCAAGTGAAACAGAAAGAGTTATACAACCGGATGGGGGATTATTCTATATGGTTTGTACCAATGCTCAATCCAGATGGTGTTACAATACAGCAAGGAGAGCTGCAGAAATTTCCTCTGTTTTCACGTATTTCTATAAAAAAGATGAATGAAGGATCTAAAGATTTTACCCGCTGGAAAAGCAACGGTAGAGGCATTGATTTGAACCGCCAGTATCCAGCAGGCTGGGAGGGGCTAAAAGGGGAAAGCCCAAAGCCTTCCTATAAGAACTTTAAAGGGAATAAACCGCTCGAAGCAAAAGAGGTACAGGCAATCGTAAGTTTGACAGACAAAATAAAACCGACAATTGCTGTTGCTTATCATTCTTCCGGGCAAGAAATTTATTGGCATTACAACAATAATGAGAACACGGAAAGAGACCGAGCTATTGCTGCCAGGTTAGCTGAAACAACAGGCTATAATCTTGGAAATCCAGATCCTGACGCAATAGGCTCAGGCTATACAGACTGGTTTATCAGCACCTATCATCTACCGGCGTTCACAATTGAAATTTGTCCTTCTGTAGATGAGACAAATCCACCCATGGACACATTCAGTGAAGAGTGGCAGCGAAACGTAAATATTACCTCTGTCTTACTTGAGGAAGCAAAACAATTGGAAAATGTACATAAAAAGAATCACGACTACAGATAATAGGAAAAACCAAACGGAGGTCAATATGAAAAATCGTGCTTTTCCTATTTTAGTCGCGTCTATCCTTATTATGGCATTTTTATTTCCATCCCATAATATAGCTGTCCAGAAAGAAGATTATGAAAAGTATGGGAGCATTGCCATCGCTGTAGTCAAGGCAGATTACCCCCAGCAGGCTGTTACGGACTATAAATATATGGGCAGAAAGAAAATCTCGACAATGGAAGTAGAGGACAGCTTTCAGTTCCTTGTGAAGGAAAATAGCAAGGAGAAAACAGTGCAAGTGACAATTAAACATGATTTAAAGAACGATAAGTTCATTTCATTAACTGTTAGTGAACCTGAACAGCCATAAAAAAAATCTGGGAGCAACCCAGATTTTTTTTTAATATATATCCTTTTTTGTAAAAGTGAAAAAGGAAACAACTAAAGCCGCGATTCCCCACACTGCCAGTACAGATAGCGAGAAGGGCAAGGACATTCCTTCAATAGGCGGGATGTTTCCTTGCAAATAATCGGTGAGCCGCAAGTTGACCATAAATAAGTATTTAGCAGCTTCCCATGAGGAAGCAATATTTGAGATAATTGTCCCGGAAATCAAAAATGCAAGCATAACCCCCATGCCGGCAGCTGTACTTCTGACAAGAATGGACAGCATAAAGGAAAGAGTTCCGACTACAAGGGAGACAAACCACGCTAAACCAAACACCATTAATATATACTGCCATTGCGGGATGAGATGGACTCCTGCTGTATTAAGCTCCCCTGCTTTGACTGTAAATCCAGTAAGAATAGGAGCAGTCCAGCCGACATATCCAAAGAACAGTCCGCTGATAAGATAAGAAAATAATCCGAACATGAACAAAATGAACGAGATAGACAGAACCAATGTAATATATTTGCTGAGCAATATTCTCCAGCGCCGGACAGGCCTTGTCAAGAGGAGTTTAATGGTGCCTATACTTCTTTCAGAAGAGACAAGGTCGGCAGCAACAATCATTACCATTAACGGCAGCAGCAGCTGCATCGAGTTATCGAGGAAAACCCGCAAAAATGTTGGCGCACCTGGCTCTTGAGGATTAATATTATGATCAAGATAATATTGGGATTGACTGATGCGAACTTTAAGCTGATTCCGCCATTCGTCAGAAATTCCACTTGAGCCAATTCTGTTTTGTGTGTCGATGATAGACTGCTGCAGGGTTGTCCGCCAGTCAACATCACCTAGTCGTTTTTTTAAGTTTTCCATTTCTCGAAACTGTGCATATGTGAACATAGCAATCATCACGGCAATAATCAATGTCACGATATACAGCCTTTTGCTTTTAACAAGCTTAAGCATTTCATTATAAACAAGCTTATTCAATAGAATTACCTCCCGTCAGTTCCAGAAAGAGCTGCTCTAACGAAGGAATTTGTCTGTTCATTTCAATAATATTTACATTTGCCTCAAATAACATTTTGCTCCAATTTCCTGCCTCTTCTTCCAAAAACGGTGTAATAACGGTATCACCGTCAATTTTTACAGAAGGGGAGACGGTCTTCAATAATTCTACACCAACATCCATTGGGGTAAAACGCCAAATAATTTTTTCCTGAGCGGTAAGCAGTGATTGAACAGATTCTGTATGTATAATCTTGCCGCTCAAGATTATGGACACTCTATCACAAAGCAATTGTATTTCACTGAGGAGATGACTCGAAACTAAAACACTTAACCCCTCTTCCTTTGCAAGAAAGCGGATAAATTGTCTCATTTCTCTTATACCAGACGGATCTAAACCATTTGTCGGCTCATCAAGAATTAACACTTTAGGCTTGCTTAACAGTGCTTGAGCTATCCCAAGTCTTTGCCTCATACCGAGGGAATAGGTTTTTACCTTATCTTGTATTCTGTCTTTCAGACCAACAAGCTCGACGATATCTTTAATCCTTTTATCATCTACACCTTTAAGCATGCGGGCAAAAAACTGCAGGTTTTCCCATCCGGTCAAATAAGGATAAAGTTCAGGATTTTCAACAATACATCCAAGCCTTTCCATTGCCTTTGAAAAATCCTTCTTTACATCATGTCCGCAAATTTTGATGGAACCGGATGTCGGTTTAATCAAACCGACAAGCATTCTGATTGTCGTCGTTTTTCCAGCACCGTTCGGTCCAAGAAAGCCAAACACTTCACCGCTTTTCAGCTCAAAGCTGATATCCTTTATAATCTTTCTCTTCCCAATTGTTTTAGTCAGATTTTTAACTGACAAGGTCGTTTCACTCATTTTCTTCCACCTCCCAGGAAATTAAGGAAGCGACTCTATCTGCCATCAATTCGTATCCTTGTTTGTTCGGATGGAAATGATCTGAATAAAGATACGCTTGTACATTTTGCTGAAAGATATCATATGTAGGAACAAAGATTGTCTTCGCGAAAGCAGCACTTGTTTCAGAGCTTTCATAATTCCACTCCCGGACAATTTTAGATGTTAGCTCGCTGTCTGCTAAATCACTGAAAGGATTATAGAGACCAATCAGGTATATCGGTGCTTCCTCATTGGCAGATCTGAGAATTGTCAAAATTTCCTTTAAATTTCGATTATATGTAGCTGATAATTTGGAAATAGTATTGTCATCGAAATGGGAAAGTGTTTCTCCGCCTTGGAATAAATCATTTCCGCCGATCGTAATAAAGATGATGTCAGCATTTTTAACTTGCCGTTGTATTTCCTGCTGTTTGACCTGATTGGTCAGTTCCGATGAAGTTTGTCCTTTGACACCATAGTTCGTGAGCGTTATTTCTTCGTCCGTCTTATCTGACAACCTGTCTTTCAGATAGCCGATATAGCCTTTTCCTGCTTCATCGCCTGTCCCTCTTGTCAAGGAATCTCCTAATGCCAAAAGCTGTACCCCGCCAGTTGGAGCTTTTTCTGTAAGTTTGTTTGATGTTTCTAATTCTTTCTTCGAGCCTTGGACATAATCGACAAGCACCCAGCCGAGACCAAACATCCACATTAAACAGACGAGTAAAGAAAGCGAAGTAATATAAATGGTTGCCTTCTTTTTCAATATGTCTCCTCCTTTTCTTTTTTATCGTTCTTTAGTCATATTTTAACGATGCTAGTAACCGGAAGCAAACAATAGCTAATTTCAAGTGTTGACAAGTAATAGGCTAATTAGACGTAGGCAGGAGGGGAGGCTAAAGCAAAAAAAGAGCCCGGGCAAATGCACAAGACTCTAATTCTTTTTTAATGAATGTCTTTTTTCTTAAAGCGACCGCCCCGGACTTCTGCAATATTGGCGACAGCCAGGAAAGCGGATGGGTCCAGTTCCTCCACAATCAACTTTAATTTCGCTTCTTCCAGCCTGTTGATGACACAGAAGATAACTTTCTTATTGTCGCCGGTATATGCACCTTCACCTTTTAGATAGGTTACCCCCCGTCCTAATCTCGCGATAATCGTCTCGCCAATCACTTCAGCATGATCGCTGATAATCCAGGCAGACTTTGATTCGTCCAGTCCTGCTATTACGATATCTATAACTTTGAAGGCGATAAAGTAGGCGATAATAGAGTACATCGCTCGATCCCATGTGAAGACAAAACCTGCCGTAATAAAAATAAAAAAGTTAAAGAACATAATGATTTCTCCGACAGAAAAGGGGAGTTTTTTGCTGAAAAGAAGTGCCAGAATTTCGGTGCCATCCAATGATCCTCCGAACCGAAGCACAATGCCAACCCCAACACCTAGAATAATCCCACCAAAGACAGTTGCCAAAAGCAGATCTTCGGTAAATACAGGCACATCATGAAGCAGGATTGTTGTAATAGAAAGAACAGTTATTCCTAATAACGTAGAGAGGGCGAATGTCTTACCAATTTGTTTATAGCCGATATAAAAAAACGGGATATTCAGCAGAAAGATAAAGAAACCAAGCTTAACTGAAAGTAAGTGGGAAAGGATAATAGAAATACCGACAATTCCGCCATCAAGGATTCGGTTTGGAACGAGAAATTCCTCAATGCCAATTCCCATCATGACACTTCCTAAGATAATAAAAAGTGTTCTTTTTAAGAGAACGCTTTTTGGCAGCACTTTATGCTGCGGTTTTGCCATATTAATAGATGTTTCAAGTTGCGGTGAACCCATTCAGTTTCCTCCAATCAATATAGTGAATTTTGAGAATTGTTAAAATATAAAATGGCGAAATAAAGGGGGTACTCTAAATAGAGGAGATAATATTATTTTATCATACAGATGTTGAGTTGGCATGTTCAAAAACTTATTGAATAAAAGCTGGCAAACCAACTGTGATTGGTTTGCCGACTTTATTTAAACCAGCCTTTTCTTTTAAAGTAAAGAAACATGCAACCAGCAATAACAACCATTGCTCCTAATAAGGCGAAGTAACCATACTTCCAATTTAATTCAGGCATATAGCGGAAGTTCATTCCATAGAGGCCAGCAAGAAAACTTAATGGCATGAAAATGGTTGTAATCACTGTTAGGATTTGCATAATGCGGTTAGACTGATGGGCATTATAAGAAAGATAGCTGTCCCTAATATCAGCTGTCATTTCTCTGTTAGATTCAATTACTTCTGTCAGCTTCAGCAAATGATCGTAAATATCTGAGTAATATTCCCGTTTATTTGAGACTGCTGTTAATTTTTTTGTGTTAAGCAATGAATAGAGGAGATCTCGCATCGGCACAACTGTATGGCGTACAGATAATAATCGGTGTCTTGTGTCATAAAGATCATCCAATAATACTTCCATTGATTTATTTTCAGGATTTTCGTCAATTTCGTTCAAAAAATCCTCAATTTCATAAATAATCGGTATATAGTTGTCAACAAGACAGTCTAATAACTCATAAAGTACAGTAAATTGACTCCAATTAGCTGGAGTTTTTTCACCTAATAGCTTCTTGGCCACATATTGGACTTCGATAGAAGCCTTTTTATGAAAACTGACGATATAATTATCGCCTACAAAAAGATTAAGTTCTTCTTTCGTATATGTTTTGGCTTCAAGGGTGTGGGTAACCAAAAAGGTGTATTCCTCAAAATAGTCTATTTTAGGCCGTTGCAGGTTATGGAGGCAATCTTCGATAGAAAGGGGATGGAATTGAAGGGGCTCCCGTAAAAAATCAATTTCAGAATCCTTAGGTTCATTGAAATCAATCCAATACCATTCATAATTGCCTTTTTGCAATTCCTCCATTGTCAGGCCAGTTTTTATCGTCTTATCTTTTTTTAATGCGATAATGTCTATCATATCTTCTCCTTTTTTCTGGCAGAAGGATATAACCTTATGTCCATATTAATAATAGTGCATATATAATCATATTCTTGACGAATAAACTTTTCAAGGTTATTATTTCATTAGCTGGTTACAAAAAGTAAGTAAAATGGAGGGTACCAATGACTACAGAAATTAGCAGTGGACAATTTTTGGATATTTTAAAAGCACGCAGAGCCGTGAAGGTTTACGACGAGAGCTATCAATTATCAAAGGAAGAAATTGAGGAGCTTATTGAGTTAGCAGGAAGAGCGCCGTCTGCTTGGAATCTGCAGCATTGGCATTTTGTCGTTTTTCATGGAAAAGAAGCGCAGGAAAGGCTTCTTCCAATCGCATTTAATCAACAGCAGATTACGCAATCATCGTGTGTTATCGCTGTGCTAGGCGACTTGGAAGCTGATAAGAACGCAGAAGAAGTATTCGGTCAAGATATTGAAAAAGGCAGAATTAAAGAAGAGCTTGCTGATGTCATTAAAGGCCAGATTAAAGGAGCTTATTCAAACGACGTATATCCTAGGGATGCAGCGAACTCAAATGCTTCTTTGGCAGCAATGCAATTGATGATTGCGGCAAAAGGCAAAGGACTGGATACATGTGCTATCGGCGGGTTCAACCGTGGAAAGTTCATAGAAGAGTTTAAAATCTCTGAGCGCTACTTGCCCCTTATGCTTATCACAGTCGGAAAAGCTGCTGCACCTGGAAGAGAAACAGATCGCTTATCACTAGAAACAACAACTACGTGGATTTGATTTTAGAAACCGGACATCAGTCCGGTTTCTTCGTCTAGACATTGCTTATCGCTTTTTTTTCTGTACATCGTAAGAGCCTAAACAAACAAGGATTTTTGTATCACATTGTAATGCACAAAGTCTTTTTTTGCTATAATAGTGAATAGTAAATTGCATGTCAATGCCGTGAGGATGAATGAATATGAAAATACTTGTTATAGAGGATAATGAAAGTGTATGCTCCATGCTGGAGATGTTTTTCTTAAAGGAAAATTACGAAGGAAAGTTTATACATAATGGAAAAGAAGCTCTTGATTATTTTCTCGAGAACCAGGATTGGGATATTATCATTGTCGACTGGATGCTGCCTGGAATGGAAGGCGTGACAATCTGCAGGAAAATAAGAGAGGTCAGCTCTGTTCCGATTATCATGCTGACTGCAAAAGACAGTGAGTCTGATCAGGTGCTCGGACTTGAAATGGGTGCAGATGATTATGTGACAAAACCATTCAGCCCTTTGACATTGATGGCAAGAATCAAGGCTGTTACGCGACGCTATCAAAAGGATGCTGTCAGCAAAGCTGACTCTAACTTCCTGATAAGCGAACATTTTAAAATCAGCAAAGATACGAGAGAAGTAATCTATAATGGCAAGGCGCTTTCCAATTTGACTCCAAAGGAATTTGATCTGCTTTATTATTTGATTAGCAATCCGAAGCAAGTGTTCACTCGTGAGCAGCTGCTCGATAGAGTATGGGGCTATCAGTTCTATGGAGATGAAAGAACAGTCGATGTGCATATTAAAAGGCTCCGCAATAAGATAGGCACAAAAGAGCAGCCGTTTATCCATACGATATGGGGAGTAGGATATAAGTTTGATGAAAGTGCAGGCAATGGTGAATAAAAATGCAATAGAAAAGAGGAGGGATTTGTCCCTCCTCTTTTTATACTATTTCTGCTTCTGATGCGGAAACGGCCGGCTGAGCAATCTGCCTTTGGTTCGAGCTTTGAGGAAGCTCTTCTAGTTCGCGCATCTTCATTACTTCCACATATTTAATATGATGGTCTTCCATTTCGATTATTTTGAAGCTGTAGGAATCGAAAGTAAGGATATCTCCTTCTGTTGCATCATAATTTGAAGTAAGAATCCAGCCTCCTAATGTATCAATATCCTCATCATCCATTTCAATGGACAGCAGGGAATTGACTTGAGTTATCAAGAGTTTTGCATCGAGGATAAAGTGGTTTTCCTTCACCTTTTGAATGCTAGGAATCTCATCCATATCGAATTCATCGCGGATGTCACCGACAATCTCTTCAATGATGTCTTCTACTGTTACTAAACCTGAAGTTCCGCCGTATTCATCCATTAATATTGCCATATGAATACGTTCCTTCTGCATTTTGACAAGCAGATCATGGATTGGGATGGTTTCAATCACACGGATGACAGGGCGAATATAAGAATCCAGCTTTTTTGCGCTTAAATCTTTTGAGCGGATCAATGCTGTCATAATTTCCTTCACATTTATCATGCCGATGATATGATCCTTGTCACCATCTGTAATAGGGTATCTTGTAAACTGTTCGCCTTGGATGACTTCCATTAAGTCATCAAGGGAACTTGCTTGTTCCAATGATATGATCTCTGTACGCGGAACCATAATTTCCTTTGCGATTCGATCATCAAAATCGAAAATTTTGTTTACATACTTAAACTCTGACTGGTTTATTTCGCCGCTTTTAAAACTTTCAGAGACAATGATGCGAAGTTCTTCCTCCGAATGAGCTAAATCATTTTCAGAAATAGGCTTTAATCCAAACATGCGAGTAATGATTCGTGCAGATCCGTTTAAGACCCAAATGAATGGGTACAGCACCTTATAAAAAGCAATTAATGGTCTTGCTGCAATCAAGGTGATTAATTCTGCTTTATGAATAGCGAATGTTTTTGGAGCCAATTCCCCCACTACTACATGAAGAAACGTAATAATGGCAAATGATATTGAAAAAGACAGGATTGTCACAGCTGCTTCCGGAATGTGTATAAAATGGAACAAAGGTAAAAGGATTTCATGGATCGTTTCCTCACCAAGCCAGCCGATGCCAAGTGCTGTAATGGTTATACCCAATTGGCATGCCGATAAATATTCATCTAGATTTGTGATGATTTTTTTTGCGGCAATGGCATTTTTGTTGCCTTCCTCCATTAACTGGTCAATTTTAGAACTGCGCACTCTAATAATAGCAAACTCTGAAGCTACAAAAAATGCAGTAAAAGCAATTAAAATGGCTATAATAACCAAGTTAAATATGTCCAATAAGTTTCCTTATCCCGCATATGCGAGTAAGGAGTCACCTCCTGATTAATACATGTATTATTAAGTTTTCAATGGCTGTACCGATACGTCTATATTTCTGGTTCCTTTTAAATATGAATCCGATCTATTCCAGTTTGTATAAAAGCTGATTGTAGGTTCTAGGATATGATCATTCATTTTAGGAAAAGAATCAGAAGTTCTTTTTAGATTTACGATCCCATCGTACCACCTCAATCTTTCCGTTAGATATATTAATAATTATACTTTAAGCCAAACTGCGCAGTCAAACGATGCAATGTTTCAATTTTCTGTTAATTGGATGATGGCTAAAGCTCTTATTTATTATTTTA
Source organism: Bacillus sp. (in: firmicutes) (assembly GCA_031179905.1). Taxonomy (GTDB): domain Bacteria; phylum Bacillota; class Bacilli; order Bacillales; family Cytobacillaceae; genus Niallia. Next base: position 33,076 of record JAPSHL010000001.1, read on the forward strand.
TGTGTAAGATTACGAAATATGTTTAAGGATGGTATGGTCTTTTTTGCCCTTTTTAAGTGCGGCCATAAGCTAGCTTTGACCGCACTCTTATGTAGTTAATCTGCCTTCACCACTTCAATGGAAGAAATGTGGCCGTTTTGTACATCTGCTGCTTTAAATAAATAGCCGTCATATTCAATGGTATCTCCTACTCTTAACTCAGAGCTCATAGAGAACAGCCAACCGCCAATCGTATGCATCTCGTCATTTTCAATGGAAATGGAAAGGAGTCGATTCACTTCATTAATATGAAGTTTAGAATCAAACATATAATGATTTTCTGCGATTTTTTGAATGGAAGGTATTTCATCTACATCGAATTCGTCCATAATATCTCCGACTATTTCTTCTAATATATCTTCAACTGTAACGAGTCCGGCTGTTCCGCCAAACTCATCATGAAGAATGGCAATGGAAGTTCGTTCCTTCTGCATTCTTATTAAGAGAAGTTGTATCGGTATTGTTTCCATCACATGTATAATCGGCTGAATATAGGTCTTTAATGGAGATTCGTCCATACAGTTGTCTCTAATACAGTCAGTCAGTATTTGTTTAGCATGGATAAAGCCGACAATCATATCCTTATCGCCGTCTTTTATTATCGGAAACCTTGTGTAGCGGTTAGAGCTGATTTCAGCAATGGCTTCTTTCAATGGCATATCCTCGGATAATGCTACCATTTCCGTACGAGGCACCATCACTTCATTCGCAAGTCTGTTATCAAACTCAAAGATTCGTTGTACATAACGATATTCTGTTTTGTTTATTTCTCCGTTTTGATAGCTTTCCTTAAGAAGCAGCTGGAGCTCTTCCTCTGATAGAGCACTGTCATTCGTGTCTGTGCTTTTGACTCCATATAAACGGGCTACTAATCTTGCTGCATGATTTAATACCCATATAAAAGGGAAGGTAATTTTATAAAACAGAATGAGCGGTTTAGATAAAGACAAGGTGACTCTTTCCGCATAACGGATGGCAATAGATTTAGGAAAGAGTTCCCCGATGACTACATTAATATAGGTTACAACAGAAAAGGCAAGCACAAAGGAAATAATATGTGCTGCAGAATCAGGAAGCTGTAATTTTGCGACAACTGGCGCCATAATTTTCAGCACAGTCGGTTCACCCAGCCAGCCTAGACCTAATGAGGTGATAGTGATACCGAGCTGGCAAGCGGATAGATAGCTGTCCAAATGGGTAGTAATTGTTCTAGCAGAAGCAGCATTTTTGTGGCCAGCTTTCTCTAGTTGAAACAGCCTGCTTGGTCGTACTCTAACCATGGCAAATTCAATAGCAACAAAAAAGGCAGAAAAGGCTATTAATACAAAAATTAGAAGAAGATTGGAAATGATCACTGCGCTCAACACCATTCGTTAATGTCATTGCTGCTAATTATAAACTCTGATTAGTTTGCACTAAAAGCTGCATTTTTAGTAAGAATTTTAATAGCAGTATTTATTTAAATAGCGCATTTCTGTTAATTATAAACATTGAGGATTTTTAGATTAGTTACAGCGGTGCAGTGCTGACCATTCCCTTTCAAGCATGCTGTATAAATATAAATCATGATAATGATCATAAAGCCATTCTCCATCGCGGAGGATACCCTCTCTTTTGAAATGGAGTTTCTCAGGTATTGCTTGACTCTTTAAATTGTTGACGCCGCAGCGTATTTCAACCCTGTTGAGGTTTAGAAAATAAAATGCATAATTTAAGACAGCTACAACACATTTTGTCATGATGCCTTTTCCTTGTGCTGCTTCTCCTAAATAGTAGCCGATGCTCGCTTGGCGGCTCATCCAGTCTAGCTGTTGAAGAGTAATCATGCCGACAAGCTGGTCTCTGTAAAATATTCCTGCCTGGAAGCCATTGTTTTCTGACAGCTGTTTATGCCAATCTGGAATGATCGACTGGTATTGATAAGGAGAAATGATATGATCAATCCATGGAAGCCATTCCTTTAAATATGCGCGATTTTGATCAACAAGCCGGAAAAGTTCGTTGCCATCCTGCACTTGGAGCATGCGAATGTGGATTTCATGATTTACAGGTAAATGCAATATATAAGATCATTCCCTTCTGTGAATGATACATTTTCCCTTTAGCTTATGCGGACAGAACGTTGCTTGTTATAAAAAAACCCTTTCTCCATTCAGAATGGGCGTAGGCTATAAAAGGGAATATTACAAAAAATATAAAAAATTACTTAATATTTTCCTATATAAGCCGATAGATATAGTAAATAAATAGTTATTTTATCCTAGGTTGTTAGCGCTTTATTGAGGAAATTAATCAGAATGCTAAGAAGGGAGATAAAATGTTGTGAAAAAGAGAGAAAGCTTATTGGTGAAAATGGTGGCACTTGTATTTTTAGCTGTTCTAGTTGGTGCAGGTGGAAGTGGAACAGCAGTTTACTTATTAAATAGCAATTTGGATCAATCTGTTCTCTTGATTGGAGCTGTTGCAATAATTCTTGCTGTTGTGCTCTCTGCTGCTTTCTACATAGTCTTGAGAAGGAAGTTTGTTGTATTAGCAAATGTAAGCGAATCCTTTATGAGGCTGTCAGAGGGCAATCTGAATATCGATGAGCAGTCTCATTCGTCAAAGGATGAGGTGGGGATTCTCTGCAGTGCGGTGGAAAACTTAAAAGATCAGCTCGATTATTTGCTGAATGAAAGCAGCAATATTAGTAACTTAATTCTGGAATCATCTGCAGAATTATCAGCTGTTGCTGAGCAAACATCAGCAAGCTCAGAGGAGATAGGCAGAGCGATGGGAGAAATCGCCTATGGTGCTGGAGAGCAGGCTGCAGCATTAGAGGACGTAAACAAGGAAATGGGCAGACTGAATAATTCTATTAACAAAATGAATGAAAAGAATGACCAAATTGATAGTGCTGCTCATAGCTCAGAAACAGCAACAAAAAAAGGCCAGGAAATGATAAATCAGTTGAAAAAGTCAAATGAATTGGCGAAGAAAGCAACAGACGAAGTGAGTGTCGGAATATCAAGTCTTTATACAAAAATCCTTGATATTTCAAAAATCACGGTCACAATTGACCAGATTTCAGAGCAGACGAATCTTCTTGCGTTAAATGCCAGTATTGAAGCAGCTCGTGCAGGAGAGCATGGTAAAGGATTTTCAGTGGTTGCGAGTGAAGTGAGAAAGCTTGCAGAGGGAACTAATCTCGCAACAAAACAAATTCAGGAAATGATTCAATCTATTGAAAAGGAAACGGAAAAAACGGTTCAAGCATTGTTTGAAACAACCTCGCAATCAGAGGAGCTGAATAATGCTGTTAATGGTACCGAGAATGAATTCACAAACATATCGACTGCTGTTAACGAAACAATCAACGCTGTAAAGGATCTTGGAAATGAGCTTAAATCAGTAGTAGAACAAAATAATCAAATATTAGAATCTATTACAGCTATTTCTGCTGTATCCGAAAGTGCAGCAGCTGCAGTTGAAGAGGTTTCTTCATCTACAGATGAACAAATTGCAGCAATAAGCAATGTTACGAAGGCTGCGGAAGAAATGATCAGCCGCGGAGAGCAGCTAAAGGATATCATTAAAAATTACAAACAGCATTAAGAATAATTTGCCTGCTGCCAAATGTGCAGCAGGCCTATTTTAGTTGTTTGTAAATGATTAGGCTAAAAATTGAAATTTCACTAGTATAAGCTTATAATAAAAGTATCGGTGTAAAATTACACATAACTAATAAGGGAATGAATGCATTTTGACAAGAGAAGAGATTATTTTTAATGTATCGGAAAAAATGCGATTAATACGGACAGAGGCTGGTTATACACAGGATAAAATGGCAGAAGTCATTGGCTTGTCTAAAAAGACTCTCGTCCAGATTGAAAAAGGAAGATTATATGCAGGCTGGTCAACTGTTGTTGCTGTTTGCGCGCTTTTTAGGGAAACCGAAACAGTGCGTTTTCTGTTCGGAAATGAACCGTTGGAAGTGCTTGAAACAGTTGCCCGTGACGGTATGGATTACCGGAAAGAAAAGACTCTTGGGGGCAAAGTATGGTGGCGTGAAGTGGAAAGGAAAAACGGTTTCATCCTTCAGCAAAATATTATCAGCCAGCATTTCAGAATTATTGATGATGATCATTTCCGCATCTTCTCAAGCTTCGATGAGAAAGAGTCGGTGGAGAGATTTCAAGAATTGTCGACTGCTCAGTAGTTTATGTAGTACAAAAACAAAAAAAGCTTGAAATGATTTTTTCATTTCAAGCTTTTTTTGTTAATTAATATTTTCTGTTAATCTGTTTCTGTTATATGACTTTACGAAGGAATTTTCACTATTGGATAGAAAACTCTTCCAAAATGTGTTCGCTTGACTTCCTTCAAGTTTGATTTGGATATCTTGTCTTGAACCTGCCGTCAAGAAAAAAGAAACAAGTTTAGGAAGGCTAGTCGTTTCCACGACGTGTTTTTTGCAGAGAAGTTGACACTTCACATTAAATTTCTTTGTTGCCTCATAAAAAGATAGAATATCTTTCATTGTCATATTTTCATTAAGTGTAACCTTTTTAAAAAATGTCTCCATTATTTCTTGCTCCTTTTTTATAAATTTTTTATAGCATGAAGCATCGTCCATTATTTTTCTTTGTTATGTAAAAGTTAAATACCCGAATCTTCTCCAATTAAACGTTATAGCGCTAAAATATGACTTAAATACTAAATGAATTCCTACTTAAGACGGAGTTTTAAACCATCAAATGGCTATTATCGAAGCATAGCAGAAAAGTTAGAATGACCTTATCACATAAGAGGATGAGGGATGAAGGGATGAATAAATTTTCGGAGGTATTTAGCAACAAGGATTTCAGAATGTGATTTATGGAAAATATCACTTCCTAATTAGGCGGTCTAATTGGACTGACTGCATTTATGTATTATATTCTTGACCGATTTTCTAATCAGCCTGCATATGCATCTGTTACAGAACTGATGTATTCTGTCCCTACATTGGTAGTATTCCTGTTTGTCGGAGTAGCGGCAGACCGGCTGGACAGACAGAAAATAGCTTATACTAGCAATTGGGTCGCAGCTGTTCTTTCACTAAGCCTGCTCGGAGCTGTAGCTGTCGAGTGAATGCCACTTATCCTTTTTATACTTTTCTTAAGAAGTGCTGTCCTTAAGTTCTTTTTTCCAGCAGAGCAAGGACTTATGCAGGTGATTTTAAAAAACGACGAATATACAATTGCAGCAGGGCTTAATCAATTTGTAAACAGTAATTTCATGCTGTTTGGCAATGCTTTAGGAATATTTGTTTATTGGAACTTAGGGATTTATTGGGCAGTACTAATCGACGCAGGAGCTCTATTGATTGGCAGTCTGCTGATTAAGCTTACTTCCTTTGCTGGTAATATACGAATGCCGAATGGAGAGCACCGCATTAATAACCTGAACTTGAAGGTTGTCTAAGCAGGACTTTACAAGGGTTTACGTATATTTTAAACAAGCTATTGCTTGCACTTATTTACGGGTTTGCAGCATTCGGAGTTGTTAATGGCGGTTTCAGTGTTATGCAGGTTTTCATCTTAAAATATAAACTCGCACCGTTAAACTATGAAGAAATGTCGATATATTTAGGAATAGACTTTGGAGGCGGAATCTTGATTGGAAGTTTCGCAGCATCCTTGCTTGCCCAAAGAATTTGCTTTATCAGCTCATTATTACTGGCATACTGTTTGTAGCGATTTTTACGATTTTGGCATCTTTCGCAGCTACCACAGCTTTGTTCATGGTATTCTATTTCTTCATTGCTTTAGTACTGCCGCTGATGGGTGCATGCCAAGCATTATAGCGCCTGAAATGATGGGCAGAGTGCGAGGGTAGTTAAATCCACTGATGATGCTCGTACAATCGATTACATTAGGAGTTATCTCTGTCAATATTCTGGTTAGTGGGAGCTTGCTTTATTGTTGTAGGCCTTTATTACAGTCTCGTACTCCCAAAGCTTGCCAAAGACCGGGAAAAAAGCATGCAGAATGAAGAGGGGGTGCATCCCCATGAAGTGTAATTTGTCGAAATATTTGCAATTGACTTTAGTATAGGGTCATGGTAATCTTCTAGTATATTATATTGGAAAATTAATGAAATGAAGGGAGGTGACTGACATGAAAAACAAAATCAATCTATTCGTAAAAGCAACTTTATATGTCAGTGGCCTTCGCTTCCTGTTAAATAATTGATGCATATAGCATAATTGCCAGCTTTTTATGGCTATGCTGGCAGTTTTATGAGCATCAGAAGAGACAGATTGCGTGCCGCGCATCTGTCTCTTTTTTTTGTGGGTTTGAGAACTAGAGGGAAAATAATAATTTCCTCTTTTCTATATATCTTGAAAAATGGAGGAGGAAGATGTTAATGATTGTAAGTAACAGAAGTCATGGAGCTAACAGAAAGGATATTGAAAGCGGCTAGTAAAGTTAAGCGAGAAGAGGAGAGAACTGCATGTTTTCCATTTTGGTAAAGTTAAAGTGGTTTTTTAAGGAACATTGGAAAAGGTATACAGTCGCAATTGTCCTGTTAATCATTGTTGGGGTAATAGATATATTGCCGCCGCAAATATTAGGGATGTTTATAGACGAAATAAATGTCGGGTCCTTGACAGGGGATAAGACAGTTCAGTATCTGCTTGCTATAGCAGCTATTACAATCAGCTCATATGTGATTACGTATTTTTGGATGTATAAGCTGTTTGGGGGAGCTATAGTACTGGAAAGGAAACTGCGGAGCAATTTCATGGGACATTTGCTGAAAATGACTCCGACATTTTTTGAGAAGAACCGCACGGGCGACTTGATGGCAAGAGCGACAAATGATTTGAAGGCAATCAGCATTACAGCAGGATTTGGCATATTGACATTGATTGACTCAACAGTGTTTATGATTACAATTCTTATCACAATGTGCCTGCTAGTAAGCTGGAAGCTGACACTTGCTGCTATATTGCCTTTGCCGATTATGGCAATAATGATGCAAATATACGGAGATAGAATTCATAAAAGATTTATGGAGGCACAGGATGCTTTTGGTGATTTAAATGACCGTGTGCTTCAGTCAATTGGAGGGGTTCGGGTTATCCGGGCATATGTATTAGAAAAGGATGATGAAAAGGAATTTCATCAAATGACAGAGGATGTTTACAATAAAAACATTCGAGTTGCGAAGGTGGATTCGCTGTTCGAACCGACAATCCGTATTCTTGTAGGATTAAGCTACATTATCGGTTTAGGATATGGTTCCTATCTCGTTTTTCAGCAGCAAATAACGATAGGGCAGCTTGTGAGCTTCAATGTTTATCTCGGTATGATTGTGTGGCCGATGTTTGCAATCGGAGAACTAATGAACGTTATGCAACGTGGAAATGCTTCATTAGATCGGGTGCAGGAAACATTAGATTATAAGCCTGATGTACTAAACCCTGCAGACAGTAAAGCAGTTGCTGTTCCCGAAACAATCGAGTTTGATTCTGTGCAATTTCAATACCCGTCTTCAGCTGTGAGAAATCTCGTTGATATCGATTTGAAAATCACTAGGGGAGAAACAATCGGTGTTGTTGGGAAAACAGGAAGTGGAAAGACAACGCTAGTTAAGCAGCTGCTTAGAGAGTACCCGAAAGGTAAAGGAGAGCTTTCCATCAATGGCATCAGTATTGATAATATTAGTTTGGATATGCTTCGCAGCTGGATTGGATATGTACCACAAGACCATGTCTTGTTTTCAAAAACAGTAAGAGATAATATCCTTTTTGGCCACATAGAAAACACATCTGAGAGTCAGCTGGATAATGCAATCCAATTGGCATCATTCAAGCAGGATATTGAAATGCTTCCAGAAGGATTGGAAACGCTTGTAGGAGAAAAGGGTGTCGCGTTATCAGGCGGTCAAAAACAGCGGATATCCATTGCGAGGGCTTTAATTCGAAATCCTCAAATTCTTATTTTGGATGATTCCTTATCAGCTGTTGATGCGAAAACGGAGCAGAATATTATCAAAAACATTAAAAAAGAACGGGCAGGGAAAACAACAATTATTACAACACATCGAATGACAGCTGTTCAGCACGCTGATCAGATTATTGTTCTTGAAGATGGGAAAATTGTTGAGCATGGTACACATGAACAGCTTATACAAAAAAAGGGCTGGTACAAAGAACAGTTTGAAATTCAGCAAACAAAAACAGCACAGTCTGCAGGACAGGAGGTGCAAGCATGAGTACTGGCAAAAGATTGTTTCAATATGCCTTGCATTTTAAAAATATCATTATCTTTGCACTCATAATGCTTACAATTGCAGTTGTCGCAGATTTAGCAGGACCCTTTATTGCGAAAAAGATAATTGATGATCATATTATGGGAATAGAAAACAGCTGGTATGAAACTTCTTCTAGTGAAGGCGCAGTTCAGTATAATGGTAAATTATATACGAAAGAGATACCGGAGGCAGGAATTGAGTCTGCTGATGCAAGGATATTGCAGGCCGGAAAGAACTTTCTGTTCTTAGAAGAGGAAATTTCCTTTGACGGAGACAGAAGCTATGCTGATGGTATTCTGACGATTTCATCAGGAAATGAAGTCGCAAAGTACGAGGCAGAGCGTCTCGGAATAGAGGAGGTTTTTGCCTTTTACAAACCGGAAGTGCCATCCATTATAAAGTTGCTGGCATTCTATTTTGGGCTGGTTATCATTGCATCCGTGTTCCAATACGGACAGCATTTATTTCTGCAAAAATCAGCAAACCGGATTATTCAAAAGATGCGGGAAGATGTGTTTGCCCAAATCCAGCGGCTGCCAATAAGGTACTTCGATAATTTGCCTGCAGGCAAGGTTGTAGCTAGGGTCACAAATGATACAGAAGCAATTAGAGAGCTGTATGTAACGGTACTTTCCAACTTTTTCTCGAGCGGAATTTATATCATCGGCATATATGTTGCACTATTTATTCTCAATCCCACACTTGCGGCCATCTGCCTCATTCTGCTGCCGATTCTTTATATTTGGATGATTGGATACAGACGGTTTGCGGCCAAGTATAATCATGTCATAAGAGCAAGAATAAGCGATATTAATGGTATGGTTAATGAATCAATTCAAGGAATGAACATCATTCAGGCTTTTGGTAAAGAAAAGCAAACGATGGGTGAGTTTGAGACATTTAATGAAGAACATTTCCGGTACCAGAACAAGCTGCTCAACTTAAACAGCTTAACTTCCCATAATCTTGTGGCAGTATTAAGAAACCTGATATTTGTAGCATTTATCTGGTTTGTCGCAGGTCAGACTTTAAGCATATCTTCGGCTATTTCATTAGGTGTGCTTTATGCGTTTGTCGATTATATTAACCGCCTGTTCCAACCTGTGCAGGGAATCGTCAATCAGCTGGCAAATCTTGAACAGGCACTTGTCGCAGGGGACAGGGTATTTGAACTGCTTCAGGAAGAGGGCATCGACGTGGCAGAACCCAGCATGGAGAGATACAAAGGCAATGTTAAATTCGAACATGTTAATTTTGCATACAAGGAAGATGAATATGTCCTAAAGGACATTTCCTTTGAGGCAAAGCATGGAGATACTGTCGCACTTGTCGGTCACACAGGTTCAGGAAAGAGCTCTATAATGAATTTATTGTTCCGGTTTTATGATATCCAATCAGGAACAATAACAATCGACGGTAAAGATATCTCTGAAATGGCACGGCAAGATTTGCGAAAACATATGGGAATAGTCCTGCAGGATCCCTTCTTATTCAAAGGAACTATTGCATCTAACGTAACGTTAAATAATCCTGCGATCACGCGGGAAATCGTCGAAAAAGCGTTGAAAGATGTGGGTGCGGACAGAGTTCTCAAAAACCTTGAAAATGGATATGATGAGCCTGTGATAGAAAAAGGAAGCACATTATCGAGCGGACAACGCCAGCTTATATCCTTTGCCCGGGCTTTGGCTTTTGATCCTGCTATTCTCATATTGGATGAAGCAACAAGCAGCATCGATACAGAAACAGAACAGATTATTCAGCACGCAATGGAAGTGCTGAAAAAAGGCAGAACAACGTTCATTATCGCTCATCGCCTTTCGACTATCCGCAATGCAGATCAGATAATTGTCCTAGATCATGGTGAAATAGTTGAAAAAGGAAATCATGAAGAATTAATGAAACTAAAGGGTAGATATTATCAAATGTATCAGCTTCAGCAAGGCTCTAAAGCAGGTTAAAAGAGGAAGCCCCCATTTAAAAATGGGGGCTTCTGCCATTTTATATTAAATTGTGCAAATTAGAATTGAGAACCGCCAAGTTGACGTTCAGCCATTTGTACTAAGCGTTTTGTGATTTCTCCACCAACAGATCCGTTAGCGCGAGAAGTAGTTTCTGCACCTAAGTTAACACCGAACTCTGATGCGATTTCGTATTTCATTTGGTCTAGAGCTTCAGATACTCCTGGTACTAATAGGTTGTTAGATGAATTGTTGTTTGCCATTTTGTTTCCAGCTCCTTGTTAATTAGTTTTGTTGGTTGGACCAGCTGGAGTTGCACCAGCAAGTAAGAGAATCTTACTACCGCTTGGTATGGTCCAATGCTTTGCTGCTTGTAATCTTATTATGGTCTGCAGGTGTGTTTCTATGCATTTGTTTTTAGATGAAATTAATGCCATTTTATTAATTTACATTAATAATCCAGCTAAAGAATAGTTTCTTCCTGACCAACAAAAAATAAACGGAAAAATTAATGGTTTTAATGAGGTGAAGGAATGAATATTTGCCCTTTATGCAATGGTTTTGAACAACTAAATAAGGCTTGCACCGATTGCGGTCAGCAGGTGGAAGACAAGGGAAGAATCATGGATTATTATGATGATTACAGCGCGTATATGCCGATTGATCAAATGAAGCTAGAGAACGGCTATCCAGATTTGGAAAAGCATTTATGTCCCCATCTTGTTCTATGCTCATCATGCGGAATAGAGGATTTAGTTTTTATTCAAGAATAGAAAAAAGGAAGGGGAAATACCCTTCCTTTCATGTATATTAGCGAATACGGCTTTCTGAATCTTTGTCAAAGAAGTGGCCTTTGTTCATGTCAAAGCCTAGTTGGACAGTAACTCCTGCTGTCAAGTTAGCTCTTGAATCAAGGCGTGCAACAAATTCTTTGCCAGCAAGTGTTGAATACACTAAGCTTTCCGCACCGGTTAATTCAAACACGTCGACTCTTGCATCGAAGCTTGTGTTTTCAGAGCTGCTTAAGAACAACAGCTCATCATGAATATCTTCTGGTCTGATACCAAAAATTACTTCTTTGCCGATGTAGTTTTGCTCGCGAAGGATTTTCAATTTTCCTTCAGGGATAACAAAAGAAGCATCGCCAATTACTAATTTGTTGTCTACGATTTTACCAGTAAAGAAGTTCATTGCAGGTGACCCGATGAATCCGCCGACAAAAACATTTTCAGGCTTTTCATATACTTCTTTTGGAGCACCAACTTGCTGAATTACGCCGTCCTTCATAACAACCAGTCTTGTAGCCATTGTCATCGCTTCAGTCTGATCATGCGTAACATAAATTGTTGTAGTTTGCAGCCTTTGATGCAGCTTAGAAATTTCAGCACGCATTTGTACACGAAGTTTTGCATCAAGGTTGGAAAGAGGCTCATCCATAAGGAAGACTTTTGCATCACGGACAATCGCACGGCCTAGTGCTACCCTTTGGCGCTGACCGCCTGATAATGCTTTTGGTTTTCTTTTTAAATACTGCTCTAAACCAAGGATTTTTGCAGCGTTATTAACTCGTTGCTCAATTTCCGCTTTTGGAAATTTTCTCAGCTTTAAACCGAACGCCATATTATCATAAACAGTCATATGTGGATACAAGGCATAGTTTTGGAATACCATTGCAATATCGCGGTCTTTTGGAGCGACATCGTTAACACGCTGTTCATCAATGAAGAAATCTCCTTTTGAGATATCTTCCAATCCTGCAATCATACGCAATGTCGTAGATTTACCGCAGCCTGAAGGACCGACAAATACGATAAATTCCTTGTCTTCAATATGTAAATTAAAGTCGCGTACCGCTTCTACTTTTTCATCATAGATTTTATATATATTCTTTAAGACTAACTCTGCCATCTTTCCATTCCCCCTGCGATTTGATAAATATAATGTAACATGTTTGGGAACGTTTTCAAATTGGCGGTTTGCATGAAAAAAACTGCTGTTGTTTTGAGCAAAATGCATAAAGCGCTTTCTTTATATAGGAAAAGAGAGGAACTGCTTGTCCTCTCCTTGTCAAAATTCCTTCGATGATAAAGGAAGAAATAATTTAACTCCCCTTCTATTAAATGGAAAGATTGACATGTCTGCTACAAGATGGCTTATATAAGCAAGTACACAAGTCCAAAAAACACCATCAATTTGTAATGACTGTGCAAAATGGAACGATATGTAAGCAAAATAAATTGTTCCGATAATGGAATGGGTATAGCTTCTATGCGGCGCAAAGGAGGCGATTACAATAAAAACAGCCAAAAGTATGAGCCAGTATTCGTGAAGAGAGATCCCTCCAAACAATACACCAGCCCCAGTTATTGTTAACATATGCCGCTGCTTAATTAAACTGGAGACCATAATGATGGCAACTCCCGCCCCAATGCTGAATATCAGCTCTGATGCGCTTCCTGCATAAATGCTGTACAAAATCATCAATGCTCCTACTGCTTGAGCGATCGACCGAAACACCTTATGAGAGATTGTTATTTTATTGCTTAATTTGCCGTCAATATCCATATCAGGCATCAGCGCTGAAATGCCGCCAATCCCGACTAAAAGCAATGTAGCGGATGGGGAGGCATCTATATAATTTGCTACTGCAAATCCGACCCCTGCACCAATACAAGAATGTGCTGTACCTTTCAACTAAAATCCTCATTTCTTTCTAGCATATAAACTAGTATTCTAATGCTCTATTATATGACAGGAAGGAAGAGTTGACCAGTTAATAAATGGAAACATACGTTCTTGTTGGATTTTATTTCATTTAAGCCTTTTTTTGGCTGAAATATAAGCATGCTAAATAGGCAGTAAAGAAGTTATGATAATTTTTTAAAGGCAAACCTGTTTTTTCAGTAAATTTATCTAATCTGTATTGCAGTGTATTACGGTGGATAAACAGCTTTTTTGCTGTATTTGTATTATGCCCGTTGTTTTCGATAAATGTTCGGATTGTCAACAGCAATTCTTTATCTTCTCCTAAGATAGAGAACCAGTTTTTAAATGGTTCCAGCTCATGATAATCAAGCCTGCTTATTAATAGATGGGGAAGAATTGTCTCAAAAGATAACACTCTTTCAGATGAGATAACAGATAAGCCAGCTGTAAAAAAATCTCTTTCCTGAGTAAAGATTTTAGGGCTTTCTAGTGTGAAGGACAGGATTTTTCCAATATAAAAGGTTATTGTGAAATAAAAATCAGACTGAAGGGCCTCTGCAAAAGAGGAATATTCCTCATCATCAAGAAAATGTCCGTCTCGCTCTAAAATGCTGCCTCTATTTGCACCATTCCAAATGATTATGCTGCTTCTGTGGATAAATCCTTTAAATACAGTTTCCACCGCTTCTTTGTCAATAGGAGTGTTATTTATTTGAAATTGGATAATCCGGAAGTTTTCGCACGTCTTTTCCGGCAGGCTCCCGCCAAAAAATAAGTATTGGCTCCATTTAAATTCTTCCGTATTTTCTTTGTTGTTTTCAGGCATATAATGCTGAAAAAGCGTCTTTAATAAATCGAATTGTGAATCATTCATCTCGTTTTTTTGAAAGCCAAACCACCCATTTTCTCCTTCAATATGAAACCAATGATAGTCGATAAGCTGTATAAGAGAAGGTGGTGCAGACTGCTCTACGGCACCTGGAAAATAGGTTAATAATTTATGTTTCATCATTATTCCTCCAGTTAGGGATGAAAGCGTTTGAAAAAGGCGTCAGCTAAGATTGCCTCTTTATACCTAAAGCTGTCTTATATAAAGTGAAATCGTTACCATTATCTTATTATAGTTGCAGAAAAACGGCAATCAAAAAACACAGCCTTAAATGACTGTGTCATAGGTATTCCTTAGTCTTATTTATTTAGGAGGAGCTTCTTTTCCCAGTTCCCTTGCTTCTTCTATATTCGTATTCTCTCCGTGGCGGAAGACTTTTCCGCCGGACATACCTTCATTAATCATTCTGTCTACATCTAAATAAGTTTTTTTCTTGCCTTCAAACTGCAGCTCATCGTTTCCTTTTTCCATGATTATCCCTCCTGCAGTTAGAATGTGCTAGGAAGATGTGTTTCATTCTCACTGCTGCTTGAAGCCAGCAAGCTCATAAAAAAGCTTAGCAAGCTGTCTAGTACGATTCGTTTCAATTTCCGGCTCATCAAATAACATCGGTTTAGAATTAACTTCAAAAATATAGTAGTTGCCTTGTTTATCCATACAAGCGTCGATTGAAAATTCTCCAAAGAAACCAAACTCATCTGATAGTAACGCTCCGCAATGTTCAATAACCAGTTGAATAAAGTGATCATGTTCTTTTGTTTGGACATCTGCATAAGGAATGATTTTTCCACCTGCAGGCACATGTGTTGTGACATCTTGAAGAGAGGACTGCCTTATCCCAACCCCAGTTAGGCAGTATTTGCCGTTAAGGTAAGTTGCCAGTATCCGAAAGTCATAACGTTGTCCATTGAAGACATCTACATCTATTTCTTCCTGGACAATATATTCTTTAGAAGTCCATTTTGGCAAAAAATTTTTAGTAATCTCCTGGAACGAGTGATAGTTTTGTATTCCTTTAACGTTTTCAAGGAGGAACGAATTATCAATTCGCCTCAGCAGCCTGTATATATCTTTGCCTTTAAAGCCAGATGCAGGTTTCACATATATCGAACCATGTCTTGAGAGAAAATCAGCCAGCACGTGTTCTGAAGTAAGCTGTGCAGTTTCAGGCAGGAAGTTTGTTAAAATATTATGCTGTTTTAATGTTTGATATAATTCGAATTTATGAAGAAAATGTGGATTAAAAAAGGGTATGTTAAAGCTTTTCAAGATGTTGATAGCTGCTGCAAAATGGTCCTCTTCCTCTGTTTTGCGGAAAGGAATGCGATTATAGATCACATGGGGAAGAGGAGTTGTTATGGGTAGCCATTTGTTTTCAGAAGAGATATACGTAAATCCGTCTACTTTTGTATGTGTCAATCTTTCAGGAGGAAAGACGATGATTATCCCCCCAAAAGAATCAAGTTCTCTTTGCAGCTTTTCGAATAAAGGACGATTGCCGATAAGTTTGTTCTTAGAATTGTAGGAAGTCATAATGCCGACGATTGGTCCAGCGTTGCTTGCCTCATAGGTCATATGAAAGGTCTGGAAATCTTTCAGAAATGGGAATAAAGGCAATAGCTGCTGCTGATTGCTTCCCAATGTTAATCCAGGCTGATTGGAATGCCATGACTTTGCATTGCCATCGTAAAAAATATTCATTTGAATATATCCTCAGGCTTTTTAATGCTTTGTTCATACAAATAGATAGCATATTCCAATGACATTCTTCTTGTAAGCAAATCATCTTTTTTTAGTGAACTGTGTTTAAAGATGCTTCTTCCTGGTTTAGAATTCGCCTCAAAAAGCCATACTCTCCCTTTACGGTCAATTCCGATATCAAAGCCAATCTCACCTATTGTTCCTTCTGTGTATTTCTCCAGTGTTTTAGATATTCTTAACGCTGAACCGTTAAGCTTTTCTTTCAGCAGTTCTTTTTCATTATCAAGGTCAAAGAGCTCGTCAATCGACTTAACGATACCACCGCTGTTCATATGTGTAGTTGCACTGCCTGTTCCGGCAATTTTGGCGGCAATTGCTGTGACTTCCCATATACCTTGTTTATTCTTATTGGTATGGACTCGGAAATCAATTGGTTTTTTCTCTGATCGCATCAGATGAATTCCTTGCTGTACAAGAAGGCCGGAAATATCTGTTTTTGCTGTAATATGCTGCACCAGCTTTTCCAAAGTATCGAATTTCAGGAGTCGTTTTTCTCCGCTTGGTTCTTTAAAGCGTGTATAGTAGTTTGCGTCTTTCTTATTATAGATAACTTGATATATTCCCTTTCCAAGACTGCCATTCTTCGGCTTAATGTAAATATGTCCATAGTTGCTCAGCATTCGTTCAACTACAGAAAAAGAGGTGAATGGAAGGGTTTCTGGCAAGAAGTCTGCAATGCTGTCTTCCTGGAGCAAACGTTCATAAATATCGAGCTTGTTAAAGAACCCTGGATTATACCACGGAATCAAATACTCCTGCTGGAGACGCTCCTTTACCTTCTTTATTTTTGGCAAACCCTCTATTCGGCGGTTTGGGATACGATCATAAATAACGTCCGGAAAAGGGACTTCAAACCGTATCCAGCCATCGTGATAAAACAGCCCGTTAATTGTGCCTTTTTCCCAATTAATATGCTGAGCTCCGAATAAAAAGGCGGTGACACCTGCTGTGTTTTGGACGGCTAACAGCTTCGAAAAGATAATAGTGCGGTCACCGATAGGTCTTACTTCAACTGCGCTGAAGCCAGAGGTGAATATTCCGACAAGCGGCCCAAAATAAAGGACTTCATCATCAAAAAATACATGTAAGACGGGAGAGGTTGGCGGTATTTTTAATGCTAAGAACAGGTCTTGACTTATTCTGACCACATTGCCTCCAAACTTTTGGACAGTGATGGAGGCATTTACTTTAATTGTTCCAAAGGCAACTCGATTGAGCTTACGTGGAATCGCAGCATCTGCAGGCAGGTAGATTGTATTTGTGCAATCATTTATCACGTCAATAGAGTAAAGTTTTTTCATTGCTGTTCCTCCTCTGTCCATCGCGCAGCATGGCTGCATAGGCTAGCGGTGCTTTATACAGCTTTTCACTCAATTCTGGGTATGCCTGTAGGATGACTTTTCTGCCAGGCTTGCTGTTGATGTCGATTATCCATAGCGAGCCATTGTCTGTGATTCCAATATCAATACCTAACTCGAATAGAGCAGGAAAAGATTGTTCAAGCACAGGCGGAAGGCTTGAAAGGATATCATTTATTTCATTTTCAATAAAGTTCTTCATTTTATATGGAGCAGAATCAAGCCATTGCTTAAAAGGAATTACTTCAGCACCTGCACTAAGATTAGAGATGATTCTGTCTTTAGCGCCAAGTCTTATGCCCTTTTCAATAATATCCCATTTGTTTTGCTCGTTTTTTTGAAGCAATGCTCTAATATCAAAAGGCTGATTATCCTGATTGCATAATGGTAAATAGCCTTGGCTTAAGTAATCATTTTTTTGAAGCAGCTGTGTCAGCCAACGGGAGAATTTCTCTTTATCTTTAAAAATGTGTTCTACATGTCTCTCTTTTTTATCAGTCTTGACAAAGATGCGATGATTCTGTTCTTTAATAAAATAAATGCCGTTCCCTTGTGAACCATTAATTGGTTTTAGCATAAGCGGATTAATAAATTGAAGATCTTCTAACAGTTCTTCGGCAGAACTTACTAGTTTTGACTTAGGGATGTAGGCGTTAAGCTTTGAAGTTTTCAATACCTCATAAAGCTTAAGCTTGTTTGGCAGCCCATTTCCGATAAACACACTGTCCTTTTTCTGTTTCAGCCACTCAACAATATTTTTACATTGTTTAGAATGAGAATCTTCTTGATAGTAGCAGCGGTCATACAAATAGGAAGGAACGGGAAAGTCTCTCGTAATCCAGCAGTTTTGCTCGTTATCGAAAACCTTGCCAGAAACCTTTTCTGTAAGGGGGTTATAGCTCGAAGGTACAAAATGATAAACTTCAAAGGCCATAGATTTCCCTAATTTAGCAATTTCCGTGACATAGCTTTTTTCATTTTCTAATGAGAGTGACATGATTCCAAAACTAGCCATCTTGTTGTTCTCCTTTTTTTATATGTGGAAAAGAAAGGCTTAAACAATATTCCAATAATGCCTTTGTGGAGGGCCTGATTTTATTATTTGTTGCCGAATCAAGATTTTTGGAGGGCTTAGAATTAACTTCAATAATCCAAAGTCCTCCATGTACATCAATGCCCATATCAATGCCGAGTTCGCCTAAATCGCCGGTTATTTGCGAAGAAAGGGCGTCAGCTGTCTTGAGAGATATCTCTTTAAACTGCTGCTCCACATACTTCCCTAATACTTCACTAAATAGTGTTTGCAGTACTGACTTTGCAGGAATCATTTCTGCTCCCTGATATAAGTTGGCGACGAATGATTCAGGTTGGGCACATCTTGCAACAATAGAGGTGATTTTCCACTGTTGCTGAATATCTTTATGGCAGAGAATTCTAAAATCAAGTGAACGGTTATGGTACTGCTGAAAGTTTATGCCCTCCTGACAAATATAGGCACGTTTTTCTGTCAGACGCTGAAGCCAATTCCATAGTTTATTAAGTGAAGAAAAGAAGTGGATTTTTCCTTTTTCTTTTCCGGAGGAAATGCTTGATTTCCATGCCTGTTCCTCCCGGCGTATCTGAATGATCTGACGGCCTTGACTGCCATGAATTGGCTTTATATATACAGTGTTGAATTTGGTTAACATCGCCTCTAGTGCTTCTTTTGAGAACAGCTTTGTTTCTGGTATATATTTCTTTAATTCAGTATGTTTCATTAATATTGTGGAAATATCATATTTGGAAAAGAATTGTGCATTAAAGATTGGTATTTGTCGTCTTTGCAGATTCTTTTTTAGTTCTTTAAACTGGATGGAAGCCTCTGCCTTTCTTACGTGAAGGCAGAGGC
>JAPSHL010000299.1 GCA_031179905.1 Bacillus sp. (in: firmicutes)
TTCCAAGTGATAAAAACAGCTTTAAAAATCTTTGCAACATGGAAATGATTTTGCTTGAAGAATTGACAGACAAGACAGAGTTGGAGAGAGTTAAGACACTAATTAGCAAACATGCTAAAACTACAGACAGCTTTTCAGCTCAACAAGTGTTAAACAGCTGGGAGAAACATGCTGCTAAATTCGTCAAGGTAATTCCTAAAGATTACAAACGAATGATCAGCCAAATCCAAGAAGGCATCGACCAGGGACTATCTCAAGAGGATGCAGAAATGAAGGCATTTGAAAGCAACTCAAATCAAGGCAAAAAAAAACAGCAAACTACTAAAATGACTGTAGCAGTTCGGTAAGAAAGGAGAGAAAACAAATGGGCAAAGCGACGGGTTTTATGGAATATAAAAGAGAGGAAGCGAAAGAAAGGTCCCCCCTCTCCCGCATTAATGATTTTAAGAAGTATTCTGCTCCTTTCTCTGACGAGGTGCTAAGCAGACAAGGTGCACGATGTATGGATTGTGCCACACCATTTTGCCATATCGGGATGGAAATCGGAGGAAGCACCTCCGGTTGCCCGATTCATAACTTGATTCCAGAATGGAATGATCTTGTATATAAAGGAAGATGGAAGGAAGCACTTGAAAGGCTGTTGAAAACGAACAACTTCCCTGAGTTTACCGGTGCTGCATGCCCGGCACCTTGTGAAGGTTCTTGTGTCGTAGGTATAACTGATCCAGCTGTTGCAATCAAGAACATTGAAAGAACTATTATCGACAAAGGCTTTGAAAATGGCTGGATTTCACCGAGAATACCAACACACCGCACAGGTAAAAAAGTAGCTATTGTGGGGAGCGGTCCTGCAGGCCTTGCTAGCGCTGATCAGCTTAACCAAGCAGGTCACTCTGTCACTGTTTTTGAACGCTCTGACCGCCCTGGCGGCCTATTGATGTACGGAATTCCAAACATGAAATTAGAGAAGAAGGATGTTGAAAGAAGAGTCAACCTTCTAACACAGGAAGGAATTGACTTTGTCACAAATACAGAAATCGGCAAAGACATTACTGCTGAAGAGCTGAAAGCTCAGTATGACGCAGTTATCCTTTGTACCGGAGCGCAAAAGCAAAGAGATTTAAATATAGAAGGCAGAGAGGCAAAAGGCGTACATTTTGCCATGGATTATTTGACACAATCCACTAAAAGTCTACTTGATCCAAGTTTAGGAAAGCCTAGCATTGATGCAGAGGGTAAAGACGTAATCGTTATCGGCGGCGGTGATACTGGTGCAGACTGTGTCGCAACTGCTCTTCGTCAAAAATGCAAAACGGTTGTTCAGTTCGGAAAACATCCGCAACTTGAATTAGCACGTGCAGCTGACAATATGTGGCCTGCATTCCCTCATGTTTTTACACTTGATTATGCGTATGAAGAAGCACAGAAGCAATTCGGCAGAGATCCTCGCGAATACAGTATTCAAACGACGAAAATGGTGCGTGATGACGAGGGGAATTTGAAAGAGCTTCACACAGTCCAAATGGAGAAAATTAGACAAGAGGACGGAAGATTTCTGTTCAAGGAAATTCCAGGATCTGAAAAGGTTTGGCCCGCGCAGCTGGTGTTTATCGCTATTGGCTTTGAAGGGCCAGAACAGCCTGTGCTTTCTCAGTTCGGAGTAGATACTCGAAACAATAAAGTTGCCGCTAAATACGGAGATTTTGAAACAAATATAGAAGGCGTTTTTGCTGCTGGTGATGCAAGAAGAGGCCAAAGCTTAATTGTTTGGGCAATAAACGAAGGCAGAGAAGTCGCATATAAAGTAGATCAATATTTAATGGGCGTTTCTTGTTTGCCGACTGTTAATGCATAATTATTTTTCTGGTATCCCTTTAGAAGGGATACCAGTTTTTTTTATATAAAAGACTAAAGATTTCATAAAATGGGTAAAAAATTGAAAATGTGTCTAACCTTTTTATTATCTTTTTTCATCTAATAGTATATAATGGGTAAAAATCAAAGGCTGTCCTCATTGTAAAACAACTTTAACCTTTTGGTTATGGACATTGCCTTCATCAAAAAACACCTTTGGAGGTGTTTTTTAGAAATTACAAGGGGAGTGTCGGAGATGAGAGATGTTAGGCTTTCAGATATTTTTAATCACCATATTGCGCAAAAGTATATTACGCGATCAGGTTTGGCTCATGCTCTGGCGGTAGCTTACCATGCGTTCGAATTAGCTAAAGAAAGAAATATAGATGTAGATAATGCCGCTAAAGCAGGGTTTCTCCATGATATGGGGCACTACACTTGGTATAAGGATGGGAAATGGGACTATCAATTGTATAAAAAAAATGATATACATCCTATTAAAGGCGCAGAAAGAGCTCATAAACTCCTGATTAGACTCGGTGAAAATCCAGTTAAAGCAAAAGAGATTGCTTTAGCTGTTCTGTTTCATACAGACAGCTTCATTCCAGGCGGAAGCGTAAATTTAACGCCGCTGCAGCAAATTGTTAAAATCGCCGACGAAAAAGACGAGGAGCCAGGCGGTCATCATCATTACCGGACAATCAGCATTAAAAGAGCTGTTGAGAGCCTGATGAGACTAGACGAAAAAATTGATAAACATATCACCATAGAAGAAGGTAAAGCGGAAGGAAAGTAGGCAATTATTGCCCCTTTTCCTTTCGCTTTTTACATATAGTATATGGTTAGAAGTTGGCTAACGAATAGAAGTATTATCCTGATAGCTAACTGATAACTTATGCCAAGTTTTACTGTTTCCTAATAAGAAGTGCATAAAAAGTATATACCTGTGAATATTTTTCCGATTACAAACAAGATCATGGATGTAAGCATAGCCGTGCTAATATATATTCTAAAATCTACAAGGGAGATACCTAAGTCTTCCTTTTTTCATTTCAAACACTAATTGGTGCTATAATATAAAAATCATCCTTGAATAGAGAAGGTAATACAATGATAAGCACCTCTAGATATATTAAAGAATGGCAGATTGCTCTTCAGCAAGAAATAAATCATTTGAAAAGGTTCTCCAGCACGAAAATAGCATTATTTAATGGTCAGTTGCTCCAGACAGAGGAGGACTATACGTATTATTTTGAAAGCTTAGCTTTCGTCAAAATCCCTACCGGTTCATCGATTGTACTCAGTTGGGGCACGGCCAGAATTAATGGCCGGGTTTTGTCAGCGGACGGTAAAAGTTTGATTCTTCAGATTGAGAAACTAATCGGCGATTATGTAACAGAAGCATCTGTTAGCCATGATCCGTGGGAGCTCCTTGAACAGCTGATGATACGCCTTGATGCGATTAAAGAAAATAAGACAAAAAGAATTCGAATTAAAAGACTGATGAATCCTTCTATGCCTGCTAAGCATCCGCAGGATATTATTAAAAATCATGTTCATGATCTTTCGTTAAGAAGTAAGTATAATCCTGTCACCTTTGTATGGGGCCCCCCTGGTACAGGTAAAACTTATACGTTAGCAAGAGTTGCCCTCCAAAAATACTGGAAGGGAAAAAGAATTCTGCTTCTTTCTCAGAGCAACCAGGCAGTTGATGTACTCATGAAGGAAATAACAAAAACTGCAAAAAGCAAAGACAGATTTAAAATTGGCGATATCCTTCGTTATGGAGGAAATGCATCAGAATTGGATTTGCATGATGACAAAATAACAACAAGTGCCCTGCTTGATGAAAAGGACAAAGGCTTGGCTGTTCAAAAGCAGGAATTACTGGATGAAAAGATTAAACTGAAAAGAGATTTAGCGAGATCCTTCAGCAACAGAGATTCTCAAGCTCTTTTGAAAATGGAAGAACAGATAGCAGGAATATTAGAGAAAATACGCAAAAAAGAGCTGCAATTTGTAAAAAAAGCAATGGTTGTCGGCACAACACTTGCAAAGGCTGCCACAGATGCTGCTATCTATGAGGATGAATATGACCTCGTCCTTCTTGATGAAGCGAGTATGGCGTATGTACCGCAAACTGCTTTTGCGGCTTCACTAGGAAAAAGAATTATTATTTGCGGCGACTTTA
>JAPSHL010000075.1 GCA_031179905.1 Bacillus sp. (in: firmicutes)
CACTAATATAAATCCTTTCAGTGGGGAATATGATTGATACATAGTTTTTATTAATAAAAGATGGTATAATGAATAAATGTGAGTGAAAAAAGGAAAAAAAAGTTAAATCTAAATCTGGTCCAGTTGGATGGCTGTCTTTTTCTTAAAAAGTTTTTTTAAAAAGCACATTCAGTTTATGGACCCATAGTGGAGAAATTTATGCTATGAGCAAATTATAGATTCATTTCATATACTGTGTAAAAGATATACGATAGTTGGAGGTTCTTTATATGACTATTTACCACTTCGTAGGTATTAAAGGGTCAGGGATGAGTGCACTTGCACAAATCCTACATGATATGGGGTTACAAGTTCAAGGTTCGGATGTAGAAAAGCGATTTTTTACACAGGTAGCTTTAGAACAGTCAGGAATTAAAATTCTTCCTTTCTCAAAGGAAAACATTCAACCGGGAATGAATGTCATTGTGGGCAATGCTTTTCCTGATACGCATGAAGAAGTTGTAGAAGCGAATGCGCTGGGCCTTCCAGTTGTCCGCTACCACCGTTTTTTAGGCGACTTCATGAAGCAGTTCACAAGTGTGGCAGTAACAGGTGCCCATGGTAAAACATCGACAACAGGGCTGCTTGCACATGTGATGAAAGGCGCGAAGCCGACAGCATATTTAATTGGGGATGGAACTGGAAGAGGTACGGAGGATGCGGAGTACTTTGCTTTTGAAGCATGCGAGTACAGAAGGCATTTCTTATCGTACTTCCCGGATTATGCCATCATGACAAATATTGATTTTGATCATCCTGATTATTTTGCGAATGTTGATGATGTCTTTTCTGCGTTCCAGGAAATGGCTTGGCAGGTAAACAAAGGTATCTTTGCTTGCGGTGATGATGAACAACTTCAAAAAATCCAAGCGAAAGTCCCTGTAGTTTTTTATGGTTTTGATGATGAAAATGATTTCCAGGCAAGAAATGTTGTGAAGACAACAGAAGGTACAACGTTTGAAGTTTATGTAAGAAATACTTACTACAAAACCTTCTCGATTCCGACTTTTGGAAACCACAATATCTTAAATGCACTTTCTGTTATTGCTCTTAGCCATTACGAAGATTTGGATGCAGGCATTGTACAAGAACGCTTAATGTCATTCGAAGGTGTAAAACGCAGATTTTCTGAAAAGCAAATCGGGGATCAAGTAATCATTGATGATTATGCGCATCACCCAACAGAAATTAAAGCGACGGTTGAAGCTGCAAGACAGAAGTATCCGGACAGAGAAATTGTGGCAGTATTCCAGCCGCATACCTTCTCACGTACGCAAACTTTCTTAAATGAATTTGCTGAAAGCTTAAGTTTAGCTGATTCCGCGTATTTGTGCGAAATTTTTGGGTCAGCAAGGGAAAACCATGGCAAGCTTAGCATTGAAGACTTGGCAGAGAAAATTCCAGGCAGCAAAGTCATCTCAGAAGAAAATATTGAAGCGCTGAAAGCACATGATAAGAGTGTCATCTTGTTCATGGGTGCTGGAGATGTTCAAAAGTTCCAAGATGCATATGAAAAATCGCTTGTTTAAATAGTTTAAAAAAGATGCTGATAAAAAATCAGCATCTTTTTTGTATATCCTATTATTTAAGATTCTCCGGATTCAAAGCCTCTAGTTCGGGTATAACAAATCTTCCGTCCTTCCTGATTAAAACGCCGTCAAAATAAATTTCTCCGCCGCCGTAGTCAGGTCTTTGAATATTAACCATGTCCCAATGAATATTGGAATGGTTATCATTGAAGGCATCATCATAGCATTGTCCTGGTGTGAAGTGGAAGCTGCCATCTATCTTTTCATCAAATAAAATATCTTGCATTGGATGTAAAATGTATGGGTTCACACCTATTGCAAATTCACCAATATATCTTGCTCCTTCATCAGTATCAAGAATGGCATTTAGGCGATCAGTATCATTGGAGGTAGCTTCAATGATTTTTCCATCCTTAAATGTCAACTTAACCTGTTCAAAGGTAAAGCCTTGATATGGCGATGGTGTATTATAAGTAAGCGTTCCGTTTACGGAATTGCGCACAGGAGCAGTATAAACTTCTCCATCAGGAATATTCATTTGGCCAGAGCATTTTATTGCAGGAATATTTTTAATAGAAAACGTCAAATCAGTTCCAGGGCCAGTGATTTTAACTTCATCTGTGTTATTCATCAGATCAACAAGGTTGTCCATCGCCTTATCCATTTTGCCATAGTCAAGATTACATACATTAAAGTAGAAATCTTCAAAACCATCTGTGCTCATTTTAGCAAGCTGGGCCATAGACGGACTCGGATATCGAAGCACGACCCATCTTGTTTTCGGAACGCGGATTTCTCTGTGGACTTTTTTCCCAATTGTTGAGCCTTCAATTTTCATTTTTTCCGCAGGAACATCAGCATGTTCATTGATATTGTCACCGGCGCGAAGTCCAATATATGCATCCATTTGGCTCATTACATTCGCTTCAAAGCTTGCCATCATTTCGTATTGTTCTTCTTGGGCACCTAAAAGCAATGATCTGTTCACATCATTATCCTTTAAAGAGACGAATGGATATCCGCCTGCGGCATATGCTTCCTTTACAAGTGCTTTGACTAGCTCCTTTTGCAGTCCAAAGTTTTCAATAAGAACTTTTTCTCCTTTTTGCAATTGAATGGAGTAATTAATTAAGTTTTTAGCTAATTGCTCAATACGTGGATCTTTCATAAAATGCCTCCTATATTTTTAAAAAATTTTGACACTTCGTCATATGTAATAGTGTTGATATGTGGAACCCTTCTTAAGTGGTCAACTATATTATTGTACCCTAAAAAATATTTTTCTTAAATAATATTGTCTGAATTTAACCAAACTATGGAAGACTTTTAACACGGAAGTTATAGGATGAATTTACCTGTTTTATTTGTTTCTGGATGTCTTTCCAACTATAATAGAAGAAAGGTTTAGTCATACGTTAAAATGGGAAAAACATTGAAAAAAGCGGAGGTGTATAGAAAATGATTATTATTTTATATTGTAGTGTTGCTTTGATTGCCATTGCTTTCACTATTTTGGTAATCTATGTTGCCAGAACATTGAAATCGTTACATATTACACTTGATAGTGTCTCTAAAACATTAGTCGGTCTTGAAAGGCAGCTTGATGGTGTTACGAAGGAAACGACCATTTTGCTGCATAAGACAAATGAGTTGGCTGAGGATATTCAGCAAAAATCGGAAAGCCTCAACAGTGTGGTTGATGCTGTGAAGGGTATTGGCACTTCAGTTAGAGGATTCAATGATTCAATTCAAAACATCAATCAAAGTGTGGAGGAAAAGCTTGTTCACAATCAGGACAAGATTGCCCAAGTACTGCAGTATAGCAAGATGTTCTTTAACATCAGAGATCAGTGGAGAGCACGAAAAGCGGCTGAGAACAACATTAAAGTGAAGGCTCATTAAAATTCTAGGAGGGGTTATGATGACAAGAGAATTTGAAACAACAGTTGTGGAAAATGAAAGCTCAAATGGAAAGGATTTTCTGCTAGGTGCCATTGTAGGCGGCATTGTTGGGGCAGCAACAGCTCTATTCCTTGCACCAAAGCCTGGAAGAGAACTAATTCAGGACTTGAATCAGCAGGCAGGTCTTCTAAAAGAAAAAGGAATCGAGCTTTCTGGGACAGTTAAGGAAAAAGGAACAGAGTATATAAGCATTGCCAAAGATAAGACGGGCAGCTTAGGCAGCACCGTATCAAAGCATTCTAATGATTTAATGGAGAAAGTGACAGGCAAAGGAAAAGAAGAGGACGAGCAGCAGGCAGATAATTTAGAAGCAGCTGGTACAGAAAACGATCCTTTCAAGGCCGAGTATGATGAGATCCAAAAGAAGCTGGAAGAAACAAAAAAAGCATTTGATGAAACAGAAAGCAAATATAACCAATAATTAGGGTGCCCCATTATTTGGGGCTGCCTTTTTATGTAATGATAAAGACCGGAGGGAAAAAACAATGAAGAAAATTGAGACAATAGAACAATTTGAAGAGGTATTGAATAACAATAAAACAGCATTTATTGTAAAACATAGTTTAACTTGCCCAATCAGTGCAGCAGCATTTGACGAATATAAACAATATGCTGACACACATAAAGATATCGATACCTTTTATTTGGCTGTACAAGAGGCAAGACCGCTGTCTAATTATATTGCCGAAACATTTGAAGTTAGACATGAGTCGCCGCAAGCGCTGTTGTTTTCTGATCGTTCTGTCGTATGGAATGCATCGCATGGCGGTATTACAGTCGATTCTCTTCAGGAAGCAAGTACAAAAGCATAAAAAAAGATGGCAACTGGGTGCTCCCCACGCCATCCTTTTTTTATGTTGCGGCAACCTTCCATACAATAGATAAATCATCGCCCTTATCAATAGGGGTCAAAAAGCTTGCTGTTTCTCCATTTTTCAAAAGCTCAAAGCCGCCTTGTTTATCTTTTGGCATATCAATTTGTACATATGCAAATAAATCTTGAAAAAAGAAGCCTTCAAAAGGTTTTTGTTCTATCTGAATTTTTTCGTAGGGATAAACTTTATCCTCAAGTTCCAAAACGGTTCCATTTTTTGTGAATTGCGCAAGCTGTTTCGTGAGGGTAAGTTTTTTGCCATTAAACGTAACAGGAAGCACTTGAACAAAAAGCACCTGCCTTCTTTCCGCCAATTCTGAAACTGTCGGAACCGGTCTTTTTTCAATGATGATATCATCCTTATTATCAAAGCTGTGATTTAACCTTGAAGGGAGTCCGTTTCGATAAAGTTTCCCGGAAAAGGACGGAATAACAGTATCTTTTTCATTTATCTTAATTTGATATGGACGCATTTCCTCAAGTAATTCGTGTAATTCAAGATTTTCCAGCAGCTCTTGAATCGTATTAATAGTTACTACCTTAATTACATCCCGGTCTTCTACCCATTTATCTGGGGAGACAGCTTCACCGTTGCAAAAAATTCTGTCAGATACTCTGTATTCCTTGCCATTAACAGACACACTTCTGCGGTTATCTGAATCTAACAAGCTTTTAATCTGTACTTTTGTCTGCTCTCCATCCTTGCCTTTAATCACCTTCAAACTTTGCCCGTTTTCCACTAAGTCATCTAATGAACACATTTCCCCGTCTCTTGTAATGACAGGTCCTTCTCCATGGGAACCTGGTATTGTAATTTTTTGCCCATTTAGAGAGATGATTTTTGCAATTCCCGGTTTTCCATACAATTTGGAAACACTGAGACCAGAGGCAAGCAAACAGTCTCCGATAGTCAGTTTATTAACTTCAAACAGCCTGATAGGCTGTTCATTCACATACACCGTTTTATATTGTACTGGAGATTTGCCAGCAGCTATGGCGATGCCTGCTGGTGTAACAAGCTCAGGTCCTTTAATAGCTGGATCTTCGAAAGTCAGATTGTTAATGGCGTCAATACCCCTGATTGCAACACGGTTTTCCGGCAAATTCAACATTTCTGCTATTTTTTGCTGAAGTGCAGGTGTTTGACTACCTCCGCCGACAAGCATGACAGCTTTCGGAGACTGGTGGTTATTCAATTGCAATATTTCCCGGCAGATTGCGTCTGCAAGCTTATCCAATGCTGGCGATATTTGGGCAATAACATCTGTTCTGCTTATTTCTGTGGAGAAGCCAAGAATATCAGTAATAGTTATTTGCTCATTATTATTAAGCTGTTTCTTTGCTTCCTCTGCCAGTGGAAAATCTAATAAATATTGATCACTGATTGCTTCTGTTATTTCATCACCAGCCACAGGAACCATCCCATATGCAATAACAGTGCCCTGATCAGTGATAGCAATATCAGAAGTTCCTGCACCAATATCGACTAGAGCAACATTCAATCTTCTCATAGAAGGGGGAATCAATACATTAATGGCTGCAATTGGTTCGAGCGTTAAAGCTTCCATTTCTAGATTTGCCCTGTGCAATGCGGCAATTAATGATTCTACAACAACCTTTGGCAGAAATGTAGCAATGATTTCTACCCTAGCAATGTTTCCCTGCTGGTCAATCAAGCTTCCCATTTCATGTTCATCCAGTGTATAACGAAGCACAGAATAGCCTACACAATAATAGAATTGACTGTTTTCCCGGCTGTTTTTTTCTGCAACTGCGCTTTGTGCCTGCTGGACAGCAGCAAGCTCCATATGTAGAATATCCTGCTTAGTCATCATCGGCTTTCCTGCGATTTCGACGGAATAAGAAGCCTTTTCTGTTTTTAGTGCTCTGCCCGCTGCAGCAACACTAACTTTACGAAGAGGGCCGTGTTTTTCTTCCATTTTAGTTTTGATTTCCTGAATGATCTTTGCTACTGCAAGGACATCATGTATTTGCCCGTCCAGCATTGCTCTTTCTGTATGCTCGATGGAAAGAATGTCGGAAACATGATAATTGTCATTATCAGCTTCGATAATGATTCCAACTACGGATCGGGTACCAATATCTAATGCAAATAATTTTTCTTTATTTTGCAAAAATTACACCTTCTTTTAATGAAAATGATAAAAAATGGGTTTATTGTGTTCTTAATAAATGTTATTGTTTAACTTATATTTACATAAAAATGACGAATAAAAACGCTTTAGTGCTTAAAAGCGTTTAATTAATAAAGAAAAGTAGTGACAACTGAATAAAGTTGTTTTATAATAAACCCAATTAAAAGAAATGTAACATATTTTTTAGTTGGTATAAAGGATAATCAGCAGTTGTCCATTCAGGTATTATGAAATTAAAACTAAATTTGCGTTATTGATAGAAGGGATGATGGAGATAGTGAGCAATAAAGAATTAGAAATTCTTCGTGATAGGATTGACGAGTTAAACCTAGAAATTTTAGAGAAGATCAATGAGAGAGCTAACCTGGTCCAAAAAATCGCTCAAACAAAAGTGACGCATGGAGCACACCGCTATGACCCAGTAAGGGAACGCAAGATGCTTGATGATATTTTAGCTAAAAATGACGGGCCGTTTGACAATGCAACAATTGCTCATCTGTTCAAACAAATCTTCAAAGCTGGTCTGCAGTTGCAGCAAGAAGATGACAGCAAAGCATTGCTTGTTTCCCGTAAAAAGAAACCGGAAGATACGATTGTTGATATTAGAGGAACAAAAATTGGTGACGGTGTTCCTAAATTTGTTTTCGGTCCATGTTCAGTGGAATCATATGAGCAAGTTGCCAAAGTAGCTGAAAGTGTAAAAGCGAAAGGCTTGACATTGCTTCGTGGTGGAGCGTTTAAACCAAGAACGTCTCCTTATGATTTCCAAGGTCTTGGTGTAGAAGGGTTAAAAATCCTAAAGCGTGTTGCTGATGAATACGATCTTCGCGTAATCAGTGAAATCGTAAGCCCGCACCATATTGAAGAAGCATTGGATTACATTGATGTTATTCAAATCGGTGCTCGTAACATGCAAAACTTCGAGTTATTAAAAGCAGCTGGAAGTGTGAAGAAGCCTGTATTGCTAAAAAGAGGACTTGCTGCAACAATCGAGGAGTTCATTAACGCAGCAGAATATATTATTTCTCAAGGGAATGACCAAATCATGCTATGTGAGCGCGGTATCCGCACATACGAACGCGCTACAAGAAATACGCTTGACATCTCTGCAGTACCAATCTTGAAACAAGAAACACATCTTCCTGTATTTGTTGATGTAACACACTCAACTGGAAGAAAGGATTTGCTATTGCCTTGTGCAAAAGCAGCTCTAGCAATCGGAGCAGACGGTGTCATGGCTGAGGTTCACCCTGATCCTGCTGTTGCTTTGTCAGACTCTGCACAGCAAATGGATATACCTCAATTCGATGATTTTTACAAATCAATCCTTGAATCACCATATGTAAGAGTATAAAATACAAAAAGGCAGATGGACATTCCATCGGCCTTTTTTGTTTGCTGTTTCTTAAGAAGGTATAAGTTTGTTGGAATATGTACATAAAATGAATAGTCATTTAAGTTCCCACGGGCATTTTAGATTAATATATGTTAGAATATTTAGAAATGAAAACGCTGTGTTAGAAGGACTGGCCTTAAAAAATTAAAAAAAACAGCTTTTTTGAAAAAAAATGAAAGCTTGTCATTGCGGCATTTGCAACGTTATCGTATGATTAAATACATAATCAGACAAGATTAGCTAAATTGGAACAAACAATGTTTAGGTTCTAGCTACTTGCCGTAAAATAAATATAGTCAATGTACGTTAAAAGGAGTGTAGAACATGAATATTACAATATATGATGTGGCTAGGGAAGCCAGTGTATCAATGGCTACTGTTTCCCGTGTCGTTAACGGAAACCCGAATGTGAAACCTGCTACAAGGAAAAAGGTGCTCGAGGTTATTGACCGACTAGGATACAGACCTAATGCTGTAGCCCGCGGTTTAGCAAGCAAAAAGACAACGACAGTCGGTGTCGTAATTCCCGATATTTCAAGTACCTTTTATGCAGAGCTTGCAAGAGGTATTGAAGATATCGCAACAATGTACAAATATAATATTATCTTAAGCAACTCAGATCAAAATAAAGATAAAGAGCTTCACCTTTTAAATACAATGCTTGGAAAACAAGTGGACGGGATTGTATTCATGGGCGGAAACATCACGGAGGAGCATGTTCAGGAATTTGAAAAGTCTCCAGTACCGATTGTGCTAGCAGCAAGCGTTGAATCAAGTAAGAAGATTGCATCAGTCAATATTGATTATGCCCAAGCTACATATGATGCTGTTACCTCTTTTGTGGAGAAAGGACATAAGGTTATTGCACTTGTGCTTGGATCATTAGAAGAGCCTATTAACAGTGAGCATAAGCTTGAAGGATACAAGAGAGCCTTGGCAGATGCAGGGATATCTTTTAAAGAAGAGCTTGTTATTGAAGGAGATTACACATACGAATCTGGTATGGAATCATTTGATAAACTGATGGAATTGGATGAAAAGCCTACAGCTATCTTCGTTGGTTCAGATGAAATGGCAATTGGTGTTATCCATAGTGCAGAAGATAAAGGCTTTAAGGTTCCAGACGATTTTGAAATTATCAGTTCAGACAATACAAAACTCACGCTGATGGTAAGACCGCAATTAACCACCGTTGTTCAACCACTTTATGATATTGGCGCAGTGGCAATGAGGTTGTTGACAAAGTACATGAATAAAGAAACAGTGGAAGACGGCATTGTTGTTTTGCCGCACCGTATTGAGGCAAGAACATCAACGAAATAAAAATGCAAAAAGATGGCTTATTAGCAGCCATCTTTTTTTTGTTTTATGAATCTTTTTTCCCATTAATTACACCTAGTAATTAATTCTATCGGTCTATAAAATAGAGAAGTATTATCGTTATATTTTACTATTTTTATAACGTATAGATAGAATGACTTGTGTACTAGGGGGAAAGATATGAAAAAGATAATAGGTATTTTTCTTGCTTTTGCTGTTATTATTACTGTCCTGCCTTTACAAAGTAAGGCCGAAACTATTCCAATGTTAGAAGTAAAGCTCGTTAACTATCTTGGTAATAAATCTACTATTACTGTTGTTTTTAATGGAGAATATACACTATCAAATGGTAAGAAGGTCAGCGCAGGAACTGAGACTGTTATGAGTATTGTTGACAATGAATTAAAGCTATCAACAAGTAACGGTCAAGTTCTTATAGAGAATGAGATAATGGCAGCAACTCCAGTGAAAACGGACAGTACTCTAGCAATTAATGGCCGCAATTATTATGGGTCCTTTCAATTTGTTCTAGAAAAAGACGTGAAAAGCAACAAATTGTATATTCGCCCGATTAATAAAATTGATATAGAAACGTATTTAAGAGGAGTTGTTCCACAAGAAATGCCCGCACTATGGAGCATGGAGGCACTTAAGGCGCAAACAATTGCTGCGAGAACATATGCTTTAAAGCATAAAAACGATACCAATATGGTGGATACAATTGTAAAGCAAGTGTATGGAGGAGTAACTGCAATTCATCTGCGCAGTGATATAGCTGTAAAGGAAACAGAGGGACTTGTACTGAAATATAATAATACTTTAATAGATGCATTATTTTCTGCGAGTAATGGGGGAATGACAGAATTAAACAGCAGTGTCTGGGGAGGAACTGCTGTTCCTTATTTTGCAGTAGAACAGGATGCATTTGATTTTCATCCATCTACCAAGGGAAAATTCCCTTGGTACATTCAACTGAAACAGCAGCAGATCCCAGAAACGCTTGATTTGAATGCAGCTGACACTTGGTGGTCATCTGTAAAGGAAGCAGATGCTGACCAGCAAGTGTTAAAAAATATAAAGACATGGATGAAAAACGAAGGATATATAAGTGATGTTAATCAAATCAAAATCTCCA
Organism: Bacillus sp. (in: firmicutes); assembly: GCA_031179905.1. Classification (GTDB taxonomy): domain Bacteria; phylum Bacillota; class Bacilli; order Bacillales; family Cytobacillaceae; genus Niallia. The sequence goes on from JAPSHL010000075.1 coordinate 10,412, forward strand.
CGATTGCAAAACTGGAACTGGATTTAAAAACATTGTCTTCGGGAGGAAGAGTCTCAAAAGGGACTGTGAAAATGGACTATCTTTTTAAAGACGATGGGAAAGCAGTTGAAAAGAAATCACTAGAACTGATCGGCACTTCAGCATCAAAAATTCGGGCAATGGTCGGCATCGACAAAATGCCAAGCTATTTAATTGATGTTTCAGAAACAAAGAACGAAATTATCGTTATTAAAGGCCGAGGAAATGGTCATGGTGTAGGTCTCAGTCAGTATGGTGCGAAAAACCGAGCAGAGGCTGGACACAACCATAAACAAATTCTGCAATTTTATTATCCAAAAGCTTCGCTTGTTAAGGAGTACAGTACTGCAAGCAGCTCTTCACCAAACACATCAAGTACGGCAGCAGTAAAGAAAGATACAGCAGCACCTGTTATCTCAAGCTTTAAAGCAAGTGCAGATTACAAGAAAAACACAGCTAAGTTGACTATGAAAATTAATAAAGCAGGAAAAACAACAATTATAATCAAGGATTCAAAAGGAAAGACAGTTTCCACATTAGCAAAAAATAAAGCTGTTAAATCTGGAGCTGTTTCTGTTGACTGGAATATCAGCAAAGTAGGAAATGATAAATATACAGCAGAAATCACGGCAGCAAACTTAGATGGATATACAAAAACAGTTAAACAAAATGTAACGATTGCAAAGCCTGCCAAAGAGAAAAAGGGCAGTGTCAAAGCGAATGTGCTAAATGTAAGGCAAAAGCCAAGCACATCCTCTAAAGTCATTACAAAACTAAAGAAAAAGCAGACAGTTGTCATTCTTTCTCAGCAAGGTACTACATGGTATAAGGTCAAATACGGTTCAAAGACTGGTTATGTTTCGGCTAAATATATAACTGTATTAAAATAAAAAAGACGTTCCTTTGTAGGAACGTCTTTTTTGCTGTAGCATTAAGTATTATCGCTTTGTTCTTTCTCGCTTGCTGAGCCAGATTCTTCTTTATTTGTTTCATTTTTTTCTTGATTGTTTTTATTCTCGTCAGAAGCATCTGTTTTATTCTCTTCTTTTTTCTCGTCAGAAGCATCTGTTTTATTCTCTTCTTTATTCTCTTCTATTTTCTTCTCTTTTTTCTCCTCTTTGTTCTCTGTTTTTTGAGCTTTATCTGTTTTTGCTGGTGTGGCTTTCTCCTTCTTAGCGCTTGTCTTATTGCCTACGTCTATTGAATTGGAGTTAGAAGATTCCTTCCCAGCAACATCTACTGCTTTCACAACATAGGAACCGCTGCCAGCTCTATAGGAGAGACTGTCGCTCGCTTTAATGCTTGCGACCTTTTTCCCGTTTTGATACACACGATAGCCGATAACATCATTTTCTCCTGATCTTGACCAAGTTATCGTGCTTCCGCTGCTGCTGATTTTTGGAGCTCCCGGAGCTTTTCCGTTGTCCGTTAGTTTATTTGATGGAACAACTACATTTTTCAGCGCAGTGTTATTTTGAATTAAGCTGTTTGGATCGCTTACGGTGATGCCGAACAGTTTCTCGATATAGTCAGGATTTAATATTACCCCTGTTTCAGCAAACTCACTTGGTGTCGAGTCTAAAGCCATATATTTCGTATTGCCAATCCGCACAAATTTCCCAGTAACAATACTGTCATCGGTTTTTGTCGGAACAGAGCTTGACTTAAATAAGTCTGTTGTAACAAGTCCTGCTTTTGAACAGCCTTCTGAGGCAAGCAAACCAGATAGGGAGCAGACAGATCTTCTTACAATCCCACCTGGCATTGTAAAGCTTTCAGACGGGTCAACAAGCTTCGAATCGACATCGTAGGCAGCATTCATTAAATCTGCCCATAAATAGTTGTTACGCATGCTGTAGCTCATCGTACCTGCCGCGGTTTCCAGCGATTTAGGTGTGTCGTAGCCTGTCCAAACTCCGAAGGAAACATTCGGGTTTGTCGCGACAAACCAGGAGTCTTTAAAGTCCTGTGTTGTTCCTGTTTTTCCAGCCCAGTCAGAGCTGAATTTAAGGCGGCTATTAACTGCTTTTGCTGTTCCTTGAGTAATAACATCCCGCATCATATCTAATGTCAAATAAGATGTTTGTGGACTGAATACTTTCACTTTGTCTGCTTTATGCTTATAGATGGCTTTCCCGTCTTTATCGACGATTTTTTCAATCATATAGGCATCAACGAACTCTCCTCCATTGGCAAATGTTGCGAAGGCATTCGTATTTTCTTCAACAGAGACACCGTTTGTGATGCCGCCAATCGAAGTTGATCTGTTAGCATAATCGCCATCAGTTAATGTTGTAAAGCCCATTTTCTCCAAGTAGGAAGCAGGCTTTTGCGGCAGAATTTGTGTATAAGCTTTTACCGCAGGGACGTTATATGATTTAGCAAGTGCAACCCTTGCAGTTACAAGGCCATGAAATTTGAAGTCATAGTTATTCGGCCAAATTGTTCCAGGTCGTGCAGGGTCCAAAGCCAGCGGTACATCTGGAAGAACTGTACCAGGTGAAAGTGTCCCTAATTCAATGGCAGGGCCGTATACGAGAAGCGGCTTCATCGTTGAACCATTCGGCCTTGGGGCAGTGCTATGGTTTGTTGCTTCTCTGTCATAATCTCTTCCTCCGACAAAGCTGATAATAGCTCCCGTTTTATTATCAATCAGCACTGCACCTGTTTCTACAGGCTCCATAATCGTTTTCTTTTCCCCTGTTTCGCTGTCTGTAACAGTTTGAGGTTTATCAGGTCCGTAATATGGGTATTTATCTACTACTTCTTGAAATTTATCATACATTTTTTTATTGATCGTACTGTGAATTTGATAGCCGTTCTGATGGATTTGGCGATCTGCCAGCTCATAATACTGTTCCTCCAGAACTTCATCTTCATCTAAATCCTTCGCATCATAGCCATCTTCTTTTGCCAGCATTTCAGCGATGATTTGCGTTGCTCTATTTTCTATTTCGTAAGTAACCCACGGATATTTTTCAATCGGACTTGCCTCAGGTCTCGCAAAATCTTTCGTAATATCATATGCTGTTGCTTTATCGTACTCTTCTTTAGTAATTTTATGCTGGTTGTACATTCTCGTTAAGACTGTCTTCATTCTTTCTAAGCCAGGCCCCAAATTTTCTTTGACTGTTCCGTCTTGGGTGAAAGGAGTATAGCCAAACGGGCTTTGCGGCAGTCCTGCGATAAAAGCGGCTTGCGGCAATGTAAGATCTTTCGCTTCAACTCCAAAGATCCCGTTTGCAGCTGATTGTACACCGGCAATATTTCTGCCAGAGGCATTTCTGCCAAATGTAGATACATTTAAGTATGCTTCAAGAATCTCTTCTTTTGAGAAAAATTTCTCCAGCCTTAATGCGAGCAAGATTTCCTTTGCTTTTCTTTCAAAGGAAACTTCATTAGTCAAAATCTGGTTTTTGATAAGCTGTTGTGTTAAGGTGCTTCCTCCAGACTGTGTGGAGCTGTTGGAAACTTCCTGGACTAATGCTCTCAGAATCGCTTTAGGAACTACACCATCATGGTTATAGAAGTTCTCGTCCTCTGTGGCAACGATAGCGTCCACTAAATATGGTGATACATCCTCAATTTGCACTTCTTCTCGTTCTAAATCTGTCGGTAGTTTTCCTAAATACACATTATCGGCAAAATACAGTTCGGACGTTTCTTCATAATTATAGATGTCCTTTTGCATCGTCTTATAGGAGCGGATTGGCTCCTCCTTCACAAGAGAAGCAAAATAGCCTGCACCGATTCCTCCAGCAAAAGCACCGCCGACAATCAACAGAATAATGAATATCAGAATAATATTCCAAGAGACTTCATAAGTGATACGAGCTCTTTTAACGGTTCTTTTATTGGTGAAGAAGTTTAGGAAACCATGGAGATAGTTTTTCCACTTCGGGCTTTCATTCATATGGTATCATTCCCCCTAAAATCACATACATTATAGCATAAAGCTATGGGCAATATGGACAATGTTCGATAATTTCCATCCTTTTTCGCAAAAGGGTTTGACATCCCTCATTCTTTTATGGTAAAAATAACTCAAACTAATATTGATTCGTTATTGCGTTGATGGGAATAAGTAGTTCTTTTATCACTATACTAAGAGAGCCATTGGTTGGTGTGAAATGGCATATATAAAAGGATGAATTACCTCCCGTAGCTTCTGTTGGGAAAACCTTATAAAGGGTTAGTAGCAGCAGACGGTTGTAAACCGTTATCTTTTTTTAAGTGGAGAGATTTTTTCTCTCAATTAGGGTGGTACCGCGCTGAACATGCGTCCCTGCATATTAATGCAGGGACGCTTTTTTTTGCTTAAAAAAGATTTGCACAAAAGCAAGCGCTGTTAATTAGAATCAAAAAAATGAATGGAGGAATTGTAATGAATTTATTGGAGGATTTACATTGGAGAGGGATTGTCTACCAGCAGACAGATGAAGAGGGCTTAAAAGACGTATTGGCTGACGAAAAAATCAGCTTATACTGCGGGGTAGACCCAACTGC
>JAPSHL010000076.1 GCA_031179905.1 Bacillus sp. (in: firmicutes)
TCAAGACCCACTGAAATGCGGACAAGTCCATCAGTAATTCCTAGTTCCGCTCTTCTTTCCTGCGGGATGGATGCATGAGTCATTTTGGCTGGCACAGATATTAGGCTTTCTACTGCACCGAGGCTCTCTGCTAAAGTAAAAAACTTTACTTTACTAAGAAGCTTATCAGCATTTTCCTCACTGCCAACATCAAAGCTAATCATTCCGCCAAACCCTAAAGCCTGTTTTTTGCTGATTTCATGGTTCGGGTGTGATTCAAGTCCTGGATAGTATACTTTAGATACAGCGGGATGCTTTTCAAGAAATGCGACAATCTCTCTGGCGCTTTTTTCATGCTCTTCCATCCGAATGCCTAATGTTTTCATTCCGCGTATTAATAGCCATGAATCATGAGGTCCAAGTATTCCTCCAGTTGAATTCTGGATAAAATGCAAATCTTCCCCTAATTTCTCACTCTTAACTGCTACAAGCCCGGAAACAACGTCACTATGGCCGCCTAAATACTTTGTAGCACTGTGCAAGACTATGTCTGCGCCAAGTTTTAATGGAGTTTGCCAATATGGAGTGGAGAAAGTATTATCAACAATTGTTAATAATCCAAGTTCTTTTGCTGCAAAGGATGCTGCTGCTATATCCGTAATTTTTAACAATGGATTTGTTGGTGTTTCAATGTAAAGCGCAACCGTATTTTCCTGTACTGCTTCTTTTATATTGTCGATATCGCTAGTGTCAATAAAGGTAGCTTCTATTCCGAATTTATTAAGGACTTTCGTCATTACCCGAAATGTACCGCCATAAACATCATCTGTTATCAAAATATGATCGCCTTGTTTAAACAGCATCACAACCGCTGTTATAGCTGCCATTCCAGAGCTGAAGGCAAATCCCCTTGAACCGTGCTCTAAGTCTTTAATAAGCTCCTCTAGCGCGTGGCGGGTAGGATTTCCTGTTCTTGAATATTCAAACCCTTTATGATTCCCTATCCCCTCCTGCTTGTAAGTGCTGACCTGATAGATCGGGACATTGACAGCACCAGTATGCGGGTCGCCAGGGATTCCTCCGTGGATAAGCATTGTTTTTCGTTTCATTTAAATTCCTCCTTCAAAAATGTTTTTGCTTATATAGCGATCGCTGCTGTCAGGAAAAACAACAATAATATTTGTGCCAGGTTTGGCAAATCGTGCTTCTGCCAAGGCTGCAAAAAGAGCTGCCCCTGAGGAGCTGCCTATAAGCAAACCTTCCTTAAGCGCTGCTTCCTTTACCTTTAAAAAGGCATCTTCATCACTGACTGTATGAATCTCATCAAAATAGGATATATCCATAAATGACGGGAGAAGTTCCATCCCTATTCCTTCTGTTTTATGGGGTCCTGACTTACCCCCATTTAGGATAGACCCTTCCGGCTCAACGATAACTGTTTTTATTGTTTTTTTTTGTTCTTTCAAGTATCTGGCTATTCCCATAAATGTACCGCCCGTGCCTGCACCAGCAACAAAAACGTCAATAGCACCATCAAGCTGTTTCCAAATTTCGGGTCCAAGTGTTTTGTAATAAGTTTCTGGGTTTGCTTTATTTTCAAATTGGCCAGGAATGAAAGAATCAGGAATGATACTTTGAAGCTCCTTCGCCTTTTCCATTGCTCCAGCCATCCCTTTTGCTGTTGGGGTATGGATTATCTCCGCTCCTAACGCCTTCATAATTTGCTGTTTTTCAATGCTGAATTTTTCTGGCACACAGACGATTACTTTCACATCTTGATTTAATGCCGCAAGAGCCAATCCTATTCCTGTATTCCCTGCAGTCGGTTCAATAACCGTTCCGCCTTTTTTCAACTTACCTGTTTCAAAAGCTTCTTTTATCAACTCAATCCCGAGTCTGTCTTTAATACTTCCTCCCGGGTTGTAGTACTCAAGTTTTGCAAATAGACGAACATTAATTGGCAAAGGAAAATGGGTAATCTCAACCATTGGTGTATTGCCAATGAGTTGATGCACATTGTTGTATACTCTCATCATCAATTCCCTCCTTCAATATATCATTGCCTGTTTTACCCTTAATTCCATTTGCAATTTATACCGATTATTTTTATATCAATTATCCCCATTTGAATAGTATGAATTAATAGCTGAAATAGGGGAAGTTCCTATTGTAAGGCCTTCCCGCTATACATTAATTCATTTTCTGAACAATTCCCACTACTAAACTTGCTGAATGAACAGCTGCCTTTTCTAAGTACTGATCAAAGGATAAATGAGATTCTTTTCCAGCTATATCTGATAAGGAGCGAATGATTACAAATGGAATTTTATGCTGGTATGCAACTTGAGCTATTGCTGCTGCTTCCATTTCCACTGCCTGCAATCCAGTGAATTTTGACTTAATGAATGCTGCTCTTTCCGGATCATTAATAAAGGAGTCACCTGTTGTAATCAGCCCTCTAACAACAGTATATTCCCCTATTTCCTTAGCGCTTGATTCTGCTATTTGGATAAGGCTATCATCTGCTGCAAAACTCGCAGGCATTTGCGGTACTTGACCGTATTCATATCCAAATATCGTTGCATCAACGTCATGATGCCTCACTTCGTCTGAAATAACCACATCTCCGACATTTAAGTCAGGATTTAATCCGCCAGCAGAACCAGTATTAATTAAATAATCCGGTTTAAAAGTCTGGAGCAGAATAGTTGTGCTCATCGCAGCATTAACTTTTCCGATTCCTGAGCGAAGCAATACTACCTCCTTGCCAGCAAGTATACCTTCGATAAATTGAAATCCGGCAATTGTCTGTTCTTTTTTGTTGTCCATCTGTTCCCTTAGTATGGAAACTTCTTCTTCCATTGCGCCAATAATTGCTATTTTCATGTACTTCCCTCTTTCTAAGCTACACTTTTGTTCCTTCCATGATCCAAACAAACTCATTTAGTCGAGTGAATACAGCAGTAAAGCCTGCTTTCTCCAACATCCTCTTTAATGCGGGGATGGTGGAATAATATTCACGAGCTAAGTCCGCAGCCAGGTTATGGAAACCGCTGTTTGCAGCCGCATCTTTTGCTTTTTCATAGTCTTCTTCGGAACGAAACATCGTATCCGCAAAAACTATTTTACCAGATGAAGGCAACAAATTACTATATAGAGTAATCGCTTCTGCTTTTTCCTCATCCGTTAAATGATGAAAAGCATATGTGCTCACAAAAACATCAGGATTTTTGTCTATTGTAAATTGAAGAAAATCTCCAGCCTTCACCACTGCTTTTCCTTTTAGCTTCTCAGCAGCTAATTTCCGCATGGCTGTTGAAGGCTCTATTCCTGTAACAGACAATCCTTTGTCTGCAAGTTTTAATGTCAGGTTGCCAGTACCAGGTCCGAATTCAACAACTGCTCCATAAGCTCGGTTCGCAACTTCATTTAATATCAATTCATAGTCTCGGAATACTTCTTTGTATTCTATATCTTTCGTTAAACTTTCATCATAGGAGTCAGCCCATTTTTCAAAAATCTCAATAAATTCTTTTCCCATTTTTTCTGCCCCTTCCATAACAAACAATTCCAATATACATAGTATGAATTAGACAGGAGTCATGTTCATAATTTACCATACATCCTTTGCCTTTTTTCAATAAATAAGCTAAATGGAGCAGTCTGCTTGTCTTACTGTCATGTGGTAAAATAAGAAGAGTGACTATATGATAGAAAGGAAGTAAAGCATGAATTTCCAGCTTGAAATCATAAAGGATAAAGTAGAGTTTTTTGAGGGTGAATCTTTAAGTTCCATAGAGAAAAAAATAACGGAACAAATTGAAATAAATAAAGCAATCCTGCTCGAGGTTCATTCCGTCAATCACCAGACAACACTTCAAGAAAATGGAAGGCCCTACCATACAGTGATGGTGCATTTTAAAGTAAAAAAATAACTAAATGAAGAAACTGCTTATATTATGCATATAAGCAGTTTCTTTTATTTAACGTATATTTAAATCGTTGATTTCTTCTACTTTTGTCGGTTTCCAGCCGCCTCCGTCAACCCATTCGATGTAAACTCGGTATTTTTTGCTTTTATCCTTTGTTGAAACAGTACCGATTGATTTGTTCTGATCTTTATTATTGTTTCCTAAAAACCAAACAACCATATCGTTTTCGTCAATTCCTGTTCCGTATGCCAATGCTTTCAGTTGTTCATTCCAATCAACACCTGATGAGTAGGAAGCTGTATGTTCGCCTGACTGAGTTGTTCCAACAGGTTCCCATGAAGGATTCTCGATTGTCTTAATGACGTTAGAATCACTTCCTCCCTCTGTGATGATAGCTTCTCCATCTTCTTTCTCAGCGTTTTCCTCTTCTTCTGAATCGTCTGTACTAGCCGTTTCATCATCTGTTTGAGCAGAAGCTTGTTTCTCTGTTTCGCCATCTGTTTGCGCTGTTTTCGTATCCCCTTGCTTTTCTGCCTTGTTTTCATCATCATTGAAAATAGAGTAAGAGACAAAAACAATAAGTGCAATGACAAGAATGATTAAGCCATTAAGAATAATATTCGTTTTTTTCCTCTTTGAACGCTGTTCAGATCTGCTTCGAACATTATCGTTAGTGTCTGTGCTCAACTTGTTTCTCCTCCCTAATGTCCATACATTTGTATTAGCTTTTATTAAAATCCGTTTTTTATTAAGCCAATAAAGGCTGTACATATTCTATCATGACTTTTGAATAGTGAAAAGGAATATGAGTTTTTTCTATTGAGCTTCGGTTTGGTCATGCTCATAAACAGCCTTTACCATATCAGCGAATAGCGGATTGACCCCTCCCTCATCAGCGAATACCTCAAGGTTAACAGCGACAAGGGCATACTTGGGTTTGTCATATGGGAAATAGCCGGCAAACCACTTATTGTGAAGCTGCTCTTTCCCCTTATAGATGCCTGTTTCTGCTGTGCCAGATTTACCGGCAACCTCATAAGGCAACTCTTGAAACCATCTCCCAGTACCATCTTTGTTTTCAACAACTTCTCTCAAGAGCTTTTGAAGTTCTTGTGCTGTATATGGTGAAATCGTGTCACCGCTAAGATTTTTCTGATCGAATTTCAGCAAAGTGCTGCCATTTTTATATTCTATTTCAGAAGCCACTCTGACTGCTTGTTTTTCTCCTCCTCTTGCAATTGTAGCCATCATGTTGGCAACAGCAACAGGTGTAACTCTTACTTCGTGTTGCCCGATGCCTGTCAAAGCAACATAATTTTTATCTTTCTTTGCTTCCTCTGTGAGAAATACTCTGCCCTGTTCTTCATCTAGTATTTGTTTGAAATCGCTCGAATGAAAAATCGAACCTTCCCAGCCTGCCATTGTTGTTAAGGATAGTTTCTGTGCATAATCCTCTAAAATATTTTCATCAATGTCCTTTAACTCCTTAGCAATAGTTGCAAAAGTGTTATTGCAGCTGACAGCAAAGCTATTTGTGAAATTAAGCATACCATGCTGGTAAACAGAGTCTGGATCCCCGTTTATCTTTTGGCTGCAGTTGTAAATAGCATTGTTATTATCCAATTTATTATCAATTGCAGCTGCAGCCACCACCGTCTTGAAGACAGAACCGACAATTTGCTGTTTGAGCATGAAATTATTAATACCCTCTGTCTCATATGGGTTTTTATCGATATTAGGGCGTGATACCATCGCAGCAACTGAATTTGTCTCAATATCCAAGAGGACAAGCCCGCCCTTGTTGATATTATGCTTGTCTACCAGCAGCTCCGCCTTCTCTTGCAAATCTTTATCAATGGTTGTTTTAATATTTACAGGGTAAAACGGATTGCCAGGCTCCACATATTTAACATTTGTTCCAAACAACGGTCCTCCCGTTGCATCAACATGATAGACAAGCTTCGATTCCCCATCTGGAAGAAGAAATTCATCAAAGCTTTTTTCTAATCCAGTTAAACCAATTAATGTGTCATAGGACAGTTTCTTATCAGGATATCTATCTGCCAGCTCTGCTTCATTTTGACCAGTAATACCTAAAAGCTGTTCGGCCAATTCATTTTGCACCCTGTACTTTTTATTTACGGCGAATACCCCGGGTATCTTTAAATCATTAATATCAGTCATTTGTTTTGCAGACAGCTCCACTGGCTTGCTCCCACCAAGAACAACAGGCTCCTTTGCTTCGGCTATCGTTTTTGTTAAAGTATATTCCGTTGTACCAATAATATCCGCAATTTTCCCACTGTCCCAATCCATATTTTTAAGAAACGGAAATAGAATGAGAACGGTTTTGGTTTGCTGTGACAGCGACTCCCCATCCCTGTCTAGAAACCCTCCTCTGCCGTTATCTAGAATCATCTCCTGTGATCGTTGTTCCACACTTGCTTCTACTAAATTAATATTATGTTTAGTAAAATGTTCTGTATCGACAAGCTGAATTTGCACTAGTCTTGCCAACAGCACGATAAGCATAAATATGAAAAATACACCGGTTAATACTGCTCTCTTTCTCCACATAAAAAAAACACCTCATCAAAAGTGTTGACGAGGTGTCCTTTTTTCAAACAATTACTGAGAAATTGTTATTTAATTGTAACGATTTCCACATTCATTTCTCCACCAGGTGTTTGAACAATTACTTTATCGCCGACCTTTTTGCCAATAAGACTCTTAGCAATCGGTGAATCGTTGGAGATTTTCCCTTCAAATGGATCTGCTTCTGCACTCCCTACAATTGTGTACGTTTCTTCGTCACCATCAGGAAGCTCAATGAAAGTAACAGAGCTGCCTAGTGAAACAGTATCACGATCAAGTTCATCCTCTGCGATGATTTTTGCATTGCGAATCATATTTTCGAGTGTTGTGATGCGTCCTTCTACAAACGCTTGCTCTTCTTTCGCAGAATCATATTCGGAATTCTCTGATAAGTCCCCAAAGCTACGAGCTATTTTTATACGTTCAACTACTTCTTTCCGTTTAACAGTCTTTAATTGTTCAAGTTCGTTTTCCAGTTTCTCTTTACCAGCCAATGTCATTGGAAATTCTTTTTCGATAGCCAAAATGTTCACTCCTTAAAGTATCCAGTACAATCTATATATTTTGATTGTTGGTTTATGGTATGTATTAAATTTGCTGATGTAAACTCAAGCTTAATTACTAATAGGATGAGTTTAATACGTATTCCGAAAAAAAGAAAGCATTTTCTTTTAAAAAAAGAATAATTATTCCCTAAAATGCATCATTTTAGGGAAATAATAATGCCATTAATCCTTTATATAAAAGGAGTTAAAAGGTGAAATCTATTGTTTTTAAAGCATTCTGGTTTTTTTTCAGAAAAAAACTAATTTCTGAGCTTATAATAAGGACTTTTGCTCAAGGATTGTTTGTATCTTTGTAGTCATCAAGTCGATAGCAACGTGATTTTGACCGCCTTCTGGTATGATGATGTCAGCATAACGTTTTGTCGGCTCGATAAACTGATTGTGCATCGGTCTTACAACATTAACATACTGATCAATAACAGAATCCATTGTTCTGCCTCTGTCTTGAATATCCCTTACAAGCCTTCTGATAATGCGTAAATCTGCATCAGTATCCACATACAGTTTCATGTCCATCAGGCTGCGGAGTCTTTCATCCTCTAAAATAAGAATACCTTCAACTATAATAACGTCTCTTGGTTCTACATGTATCGTCTCATCAGATCTCGTATGCATAGCATAATTATAGACAGGCTTCTCAATTTTTTCATATCGTAGCAATGTCTGGATATGCTCAATCAGTAATTCTGTATCGAATGCAAGAGGATGATCATAGTTCGTTTTAAGTCTTTCTTCAAATGGAAGATGTGATTGATCTTTATAGTAATAATCCTGTTCAATCATCAGGATGGAATGTCCTTGAAAATGCTCAAAAATAGCTTTGGTCACGCTTGTTTTTCCTGATCCGGAGCCACCTGCGACACCAATTACAACTGGTTTGCGCTGCATGCTTTAGAGCTCCTTTCTCATCATGTTATTTGGAAATACAGGGTGATCCACTTTAAATTTAACAATTTGCAGCGGATGGCGGGCTGCATCAAGTTCATTGCCTTTTTCATCCCATATTGTATCAATAACTGTCGTAAAATTAGATATTTCTGGACCGAAGAATTCTACTTCCTGTCCTGGTTTAAAGAAGTTGCGCTGCTGCAACGTCACAATCTTTTCCTCTTGGTCATAGTCAAGAACAAGTCCAGCAAAATCAAAGGTTGTCTTTTTGCTATGATTACCAAACATTTGCTCTTTATACCCCGGCTGCCCCTCAAAAAATGCTGGAGCTGTTTCTCTGTTTGCACATTTATCCAGCTCTTTCAGCCACTCCTGGTCAATGACGAAATTATCTGGATCAGCACAATAGGCATCAATAACTTTACGGTATACGCTGACAACTGTTGCAACGTAGTGAATGGACTTCATACGGCCTTCAATTTTCAGGCTGTCAATACCCAATTCAATCATACGGGGAATCGACTCAATGAGCTTAAGGTCTTTAGGACTCATTGCAAAAGGTGAATCCTCTTCAGAAAAGAGCGGTTTTTCTTCCGAGTTTTCAAGTCTGTACAAATCATAATCCCAGCGGCATGATTGACAGCACCCGCCTCTGTTTGAGTCCCTTGCCGTCATATGGTTGCTTAGTGTACATCTCCCGGAATATGCAATACACATGGCACCATGGATAAATGTCTCTATTTCAATATCGACTTTCTCTTTCATTTCCTGTATTTCTTCTGCGCTAGTCTCACGGGCAAGCACAACCCTCTCCAAGCCCTCTTCTTTCCAGTACTGTACTGCTTTCCAGTTTGAAAGAGATTGCTGTGTGCTCAAGTGAACCTCAATATCGGGTGCTACTCTGCGGCATGTTTCAATAATGAGCGGATCAGCAACAATAATGCCATGAATTCCCGCTTCTTTCAAGCCAAGCAGATACTCTTCTAACCCGTCAATATTTTCATTATGGGCAAAGATATTTGTTGTTACATATATTTTTGCGTTATAGCGATTTGCAAATTCCACTCCCTCTTTCATCTCTTCAAAAGTGAAATTTCCAGCATTCGAACGAAGTCCATACTCTTGGCCCCCGATAAAAACCGCGTCAGCTCCATAAGCAACAGCTATCTTCAGTTTTTCAAGATTGCCTGCAGGCGCCAAAAGCTCCGGCTTTTTGACAATGATTCTTTTACCGTCTCGAATTTCAGAGATAGGTGTTTTCACTGCTGTCATCGTCTGTACTCCTCCTAGTTTTTAATACACTGTTTCTTTAAAGAAAAACCCTGTGTCCAATGGTCTGTTTTCCGGCTGAATCTGCTCAATTTCTGCCAGAAGATTGTCCTTTTCATCATCATACTGATCAGGATTGTTTAAATACATCGAAATTGCCCGATGATAAATGCTAGTTACCTTTTGAATATAAACGGAATCTTTTAAAATACCGTCTATCTTAAAAGAATCAATACCTGCGTCTAATAAATCCTGCAATTCATCAACAATGCATATATCATTAGGACTCATAATGTGTGTGCCGTTTTCGTCTTCAAAGATCGGATATTTGTTTTCCCTCTCTTTATCATGGAGAAAATAATCCCTGTCTTTCTGTTTATCGGCCATTTCTTCGTCTTTACCCTGATGTTGAAAGTAATGTCCCAAAAGCGTGCGCTTTGATTGGAACATTGTCGTCATGCCGTGCACCTGAATCTCGATTTCAACTTCAGCATTCTCTTTCATCTCAACGATTGCATCCATGCTCAGTTCCCTAGCCAACACCGCTCGTTTAGCGCCTTTTCGGCCCCAGTAATTGCAAGTATACCAGTTAGTGCCAGTAGTTTCCGTGTTCCAATGCAATTTCATGTCAGGAGCAACTTCACGTGCCACCATAAGAACTGCCGGGTCACCAAATATAATGCTGTCCACATTCACATCTCTTAAAAAAGCAATATAATCATAAAGATCATCTATTTTTTCATTGTGAAAAATGCCGTTGACAGCTACATATACCTTCTTGTCCCGAGAATGGGCAAGTTCAACAGCTTTTTTTAGATCATCGCGCTTAAATTCGCCTGCTAAACGCAATCCAAATTTCTGTTCACCGACCACAAAGGCATCTGCTCCGCTTTCGATCAGTGGAATAATGTCTTCAACCGTAATTGGTGTAACAAGCAATTCAGGTTTTTTCATTTTTTATCTCCTCTTTTTGCTAATCGCTAATCCATCACCGACAGGCAATATTGCTGTATGGTAGTCTGGATGCTCCATTAGCCATTGATTAAAATCCTTTATTTTTCGGACAAGCTGCCTTACATTTCGGCTTTCAATCTTCTCCTCAGCGACAAGCCCATGGAATAATATATTATCCGTAAAAATCACGCCGTCAGGAGAAAGCATCTTGGAATATATATCAAAAAATTTCCGGTATTGGCTTTTGGCAGCATCTATGAATAATGCATCAAAAGGTCCATGGTCTCGCACAAGATTCTCCACTTCTAACGCATCACCCTTAATAAAGAAAACTTGCGAGCTCTTGTTTAAGGTCTCTGCGTTTGCTAAGGCCACATTGTATCGGTCCTCATCTCTTTCAACCGAGACGACCTTGCATTCAGGCAAAGCATCGGCCATTCGCAGTGCGGAATATCCTATCGCCGTCCCAATTTCGAGAATTTTTTTGGGTTGCTGCATTCTTAAAAGCTGGAGTAATGTTTCAATTCCTACAAGCTCCATAATTGGGACTTCATTTTCCTCAGCATACTTTTCAATTCCTTGAAAGGCTTCACTTCTATCTGGAATTAAATTCTCGATATATTTCAGCACTTGCTCTTCATTCTGCAACAGAATTCACCTCTATTTACATTTACCAGACGTTACTGAATGTTTCTTTTCTGCTTGGCTAACGGAAAACGGTTCCCTCCACCTGAAAAATGTTAGCTTCTTTTATTAAGAACCTAACTTTTTAGTGTATGCCAAATTTGTTAATTACGTATAATTTGTTCTTGTTTAAAAACACTTGTACTATTTTAACATAAAACGCTGGGGAAAGCTAATTAATCATGCTCTCCCCCCATTGTTTAATTATTTGTAATATATTTTGCCTTTAATGAATTATGCTCCTCAAGCGTACTTGAGAAATATACTGTCCCATCACTGGATGCCAGGAAGTATAGATACTTTGTATCTGCTGGATGAAGTGCTGCCTCCATAGACATCGTACCTGCATTGGAGATTGGTCCTGGCGTTAAACCTTTATTCTTGTACGTATTATACGGTGAATCTACTTCTAAATCCTTATACGTAACTCTAGCTTTATGTTTTCCCTGTGCATAGAGTACAGTCGGGTCTGTTTGCAGCGGCATTCCTTCCTCTATACGGTTATAAAACACGCTCGCAATCTTATCCCTGTCGGCCTTTTCTGTCGCTTCCTCTTCTATCAAAGATGACATTGTCAAAAATTGGTGAACAGTCATATCTTCTCTTTCTATGTCCTGCCTGTACTTCTCTACAACGCTCTGCGTTTTATCAAGCATTGTAGAAACGATTTCATCAAGGCTTGGCGATTCTTTATAGAATGCATAAGTTGCAGGGAAGAGATAACCTTCTAATGGATACTTAATATCTTTCGCCCAAACCTCTGTCGTGAGAATGGAAGGATACTTTTCCATTAATGACTTAATGAATTTTTCATCATTTAGACTTTTAAAAACTTCTTTTTCAGGCTGCTTTGTTTTCTCTGCAATGACAGCTGCTATCTCATCAAGCTGTCTGCCCTCTGGGATTGTCATGGTAAAGACAGGCTCCTGCATAATTCTTCCTGTTTTTAAACTTTCAATGATTTCTTGGAAAGTCATGGAGGGATTCATATGATACTCCCCTGCCATGAATTCTGACTCATTTTTAAACTTAACATAGTATTTAAACACTCTCGCATTTTTAACAAGTCCACTGTCCTCTAACGTCTGAGCTATATAGGAAACGCTTGAACCAATTGGAATATCAACTATAATCTCTTTCTTGCTGCCAGGGTCTACTGGTTCTAAGCTAGACTTAATGTAAAAATAACTGGTCAGTGATACAGTCGCTATAATTACGGCAATTACAAGAATTGTTAATCCAACGACTTTCCTGACTGTTTTTGCTTCATTTCGTCTTTCTGCTATTTTTTCAATAAACAGTTGTTTCTTATCTTTTCTTTCATTATTCCCCTCTTTTATTGACAATTATCTTTCCCTCCTAAAACCGGGTATGTATTACCTATAATAAAACCATATCTCGACTAATTATACTATATTCTAACAAGGAAAGTGAAAAAATTAGCGAATGAAGTCATTTTTACTATCTGAAAATACTATTATAAGAAAAAATCTCTATGTTCTCTCCTTTTTGGCGACGGTTTGTTAGGCATTAAAAAAGGGATAGCATTTGGCTATCCCTCAAGACTTCTAGACGCTCCCCTTTAGGGTATCGTTTTCTACACTATTTTTTATAAGCCTGTTATAAGAATTATATTGATTTCGGCTGCAGGGGTTCCATACGGGGTGAGCACAGAAAAGCCTGACACGGCTTCTCTAAGACATCTTAGGCTGTTCCACTAATCTAAAAAGCAGTCTCCCCCTTAAGCACCAATCCATATCTTTTTGAATGGTTTTAATTCTTTAACTTATACTGTCCACTTAGCCTAGAAGCCTAAAAAGGGACAGCATCTGCTGTCCCTTTTTCAACTTTTATTCTTCCTCTTCATTAGCAAGGAATGTGTTAAGCATTTCCTCTACTAAATCCCACTCTTCGTCTGTTTCGATTGGTGACAACTCACCATCGCCAGTTTCTTCGTTAGGGATGAATGAAGATGCATGAATGTCGATTTCCTCGTCTTCATTGTCGTCTTCCCCGATTGGGTAGTAAAGTACATATGATTTTCCAAATTCATCTGATTCAAATGTGAACAAAATTTCGCATAACTGTTCGTTTCCTTGCTCGTCTACTACTGTAATTGTATTTGTTTCTCCGTGTTCCATTCTTCCACCTCATCATTTCTGGCTATCTAAATAACCTTGTAATATCATAGATGCTGCCATCTTATCAATCACTTTTTTCCGTTTTTTTCTGCTGACATCTGCTTCAAGAAGGACTCGTTCTGCAGCCATCGTTGTCAGCCGCTCATCCCAAAATACAACTGGAAGACCGAATCTTTCCTCAAGAAGTTTGCCGAAATACTGGCTCGCTTCTCCGCGAAAGCCGATGCTGCCATTCATATTTTTAGGTAGTCCAACCACTATTTTACTTACATCATGCTCAACAATCAATACTCCTAAACGGTCTAATCCGAATTCTTGCTTCTCTTCGTCGATTTTTACTGTTTCAATACCTTGGGCTGTCCAGCCAAAAGCATCACTGATTGAAACACCTACCGTTTTTGAGCCTACATCCAAGCCCATTGTCCGCATTTCTTTATTCCTCTCGTTGCTGTTTTAAGTAGAACTTGACAAGCTCTTCAATAATCTCGTCCCGCTCTAGTTTACGCATGATATTTCGTGCATCCATATGGCGCGGGATATATGCAGGGTCTCCTGAAAGTAGATAACCGACAATTTGATTAATTGGGTTATAGCCTTTTTCTTGAAGAGCATCATATACTTGATTCAACACTTCTTTTACGTCATGTTCATATGGTTCTTCAGGAAAATTGAATCTCATTGTTTTGTCGAATGAGCTCATTTACAACACCCCTATTTTCAGACAGATTCTGTTAATTGATACCTACATTTTACACTACTTGCCCACATTATCAAATGGATTTGATATATTCCTCAACAGAGTTTAGTGCTTCTTGCAATTTCGAAGGATCTTTTCCGCCAGCTTGAGCCATATCTGGGCGGCCTCCGCCTCCGCCACCACAGCGTGTCGCAACTTCCTTAATGATCTTTCCAGCATGATAGCCTTTGTCCATCAAGTCTTTTGTAACAGCAGCAATCAAGTTCACTTTGTCTTCATTTACACTGCCAAGAACAATGATTCCAGACTCGAGCTTTTGCTTCAAATCATCAGCCATTGTGCGCAAGTTATTCATGTCCACACCTTTAATGCTTGCTGTAAGGACATTAACCCCATTAACTTCTTTCACTTTGTTAACTAAGTTGCCTGCTTCAATATTGCTTAGTTTCGCTGCAAGAGATTCGTTGTCACGCTGAAGCTGTTTAAGTTCTGCTTGAATTGTATCAATTCTTGCTCCAACATCTTTCGGGTTAGTCTTCAGCTTGCTAGCTGCATCTTTCAAGATATTAAGCTGCTCCGTCAACTGCTGGTATGCAGCTTGTCCAGTTACAGCTTCAATTCTTCTTGTACCAGCGCCAATTCCGGCTTCGGCAACAATTTTGAATAAGCCGATTGTTGAAGTATTTTCAACATGGCAGCCCCCGCATAGCTCAAGGCTGTAATCGCCGACTTGAACAACACGGACAACTTTTCCGTATTTTTCGCCAAACAATGCCATTGCTCCCATAGCTTTTGCTTCTTCAATATTTTTATAATCGATTTGAACAGCAATACTGTCCCAAATTTTTTCGTTAACGATTTTTTCAATTTTTTCAAGCTCTTCTGGTGTAATTTGCCCAAAATGAGAGAAGTCAAAACGCAAGCGGTCTGTTTGTACAAGTGAACCTGCCTGATTAACATGTGTTCCCAGCACATCCTTCAATGCTTGGTGAAGCAAATGTGTCGCCGTATGGTTTTTAACTATTTTCGAGCGGTTGCCTCTGTCAACAGCAGCCTCCACTTGATCATTGACTGTTACAACACCTGATTGAACTATACCTCGGTGTAAGTTTTGCCCGTTTGGCGCTTTTTGGACATCTTGAACCAAAATAGTAACAGCTTCTGATGATACAGTTCCAGCGTCAGCAATCTGACCACCGCTTTCAGCATAAAAAGGTG
>JAPSHL010000300.1 GCA_031179905.1 Bacillus sp. (in: firmicutes)
GATTTTGTATATACTTGGAAATTTCACTGAAGTTGAAGTTTACAACCATACATAAAAAAGACTGCCCCTAAATCAAGACAGTCAATCTAATCCGTTATTATTTTATTAACCTATTATTTTCACTTAAATCAAAGGGTCTTTAATACTCGTTCCTGAATAAAGGAAATAGTATCTTTAGCTATTTTCTTTTGTTTTAAGACAATTCCTGAGTGGCCGCAGTTATAAACATGTCTTGCTGGTTTACCCCAGCTTTGCCACAGGTAATCAGCGTCTTCTAGAGATATGAACTGATCATTTTTTCCCGAAATTAACAAGATATTATCTTGCTTTATTTTAGGAAGTCCACCGCTTGGATCTGTAATTTTCCAGCGATTCGCCAGCTCTTCATAACCTATTCCAGAGTTAAGGAAATCAGCTTTAATATACTTCCCAGGGATTGTATTCCATATAGACTCCGATAGTTTGTTAGCATAAAATACGGAAATTATAGCATCAATACCAGCTTCAAGTGTTGCTGCTAAATTCGTTATCCAGCCCCCTAAACTAACACCAACTAACACAACTGGTCCATCGTTTGTCTCTTTAATCCAATGTATCAATGTTCTTAAATCAACAATAGATTGTTTTGCCGCATGTACCGTTCTGTCCATGTTTGCGCTTATCATTAATTCTCCGCTATAAAGGGAGTGCTGGGGAGTTCTTTCCATATGGTATGGCAGTGGAAAATAATACAGATTCCAACCTAAGTTTGACATCTTGTCATGATAAATACTTTTTAATTTGCTGTGTGAATTCATTCTCCAGCCATGAATAAATATTATATTAGGTGTATCGGGATTATTATTTTGCAAAAACACTTCACCTTTTACATTATCATTATTAGGAAATTCGGTGGCAATTAAAGAAGTAAAATTATATGTATTGGAGTGATAGTCTGCATTTATTTCTGTATTAAAATTCAAAATTCCAGTATGGTAAAATTCCTCTCTACTTATATTTTCCGTTGATAATATCGGTACAGTAAATTGCGTTTCTAAGCTTTTCTTTTTGTGTAAGGAATGTAATGCATAATGATCAATTATCTTTGAAAACACGAAATAATCCCCTTTTATGAACAGCTTTTTTCTTACTATACCTTTAATTATAATTAACGTAACCCCATTAATGAATATTGCTTCTTTTTTTTATAAAAACATGCTATCGTTAAATTTTATTAGGAAAGAGTTTTTCTTCCTTCATTAGTTCAAGCAAAAGGGTGAGTTTATGTCTATATTAGAACTGTTTGAAAAGTTTCCTGTGAGACTGACAGCAGTTGCACTGCTGCTTATACTTACAATTTATTTAATTCGAAAATTCATTAAAATATTTTTTGACAAAACGAGCTTTTTGGATGAAAAGCGAGAAGAGACATTGATGCATTTCACCAATCAGGTGACAAAGGTTATAGGCCTGGTATTCTTCCTTATATACTTGCTCAGCCATTTCTTTAAGCTGGATAAACTGTTAACTGGATCAGTTGTATTAGCGAGTGCCTTGGCGTTAATTCTCCAGCATATTATTCGGGACTATATCATGGGGCTGACATATTTGTTTGAACGTCAGCTGCACCATGGTGACTATGTTATTATCAATGGCGATAAACAGGGGAAAATTGAGGAAATAAGCATACGCCACCTGAAGATTCGCCAATATGACGGTTACCTATATACAGTTTCCTACAGCAACATTACAGAGCTGCAGAATGGAACAAGGGGAAGACGCAGGGTTAACGAAAGTCTAATCCTAAGCTACAGACAAAATCCAGACGAGGCCTTCAAAGTAATGGAGGATCTGGCACAAATCTGTAATGATAAATATCGTCACTACTTATTGAAGGATGAATACGGCATCCCTGTCGAACCCTTTAAATTCAACGAAATCACTGAATTGAATGTTGATTTTATGGGGCATAGGTATTCTATATCTGGTCTTGTAAATGAGGCAGATTTCGTGGAAGCCAACAAAAAAATCAGATATGAACTGGCATTAACTGCCTATAAAAACGAATTAGCGATGGCAGAGAGCCTTAACACAAGCCATTAACCATCTAAAAAGCAAGAGTTCGAATGGACTCTTGCTTTAACTGTTAAGATTCTTTATAGCTAAACATATAAACCTCCCCATTAGAACCCATTACAGCATAATCGACTTCATTTAAGCCCAGTTCCCGCTTCTCCAGCTCTAGCTGGAGAAACGAAAGGGAAAGTTTGTGTTGTTTAAGGTTCGCTTCAACTACTTCTCCTCCAACAATTAACTCAACAGGCTGATTTAACTGTTCTGCACTATGTATATCTCGTTTTGTAACTTCCCTATATAAAGGCTTTTTTAAAACAGACAAGTTTCCACTCGCTTCTATAAAAGCATCTTGGACTTCCTCGATATTAAAGACATCTTTCTCCCGCAGCAGTTGGTTTAAATAATCCATTGTAAAATGTAAGTTCTTGATGTTTTCATCTAAAACTTTCCCATCTTTTATGACATGCGTAGGACACCCTCCAAAAAACTTCCTTGCATCCTTACTCCTTGAAGACACAGCAGTCCCTGCTGCTGCAATAAAAATAATAATAACAAATGCCAAAATAAAGTTATATACCTTTATAGGTGTATTGAAGGCTAAATTTGCTGCAATCGTACCCATGGAGATAGAAGCAATAAAATGTATATTAGTCATTTGTGATAGAAGCTGTTTACCTAAAAGCCTTGTGCCTATATACAATAGGAAAAAACAACCTATTGTCCTAGCTGTTACCTCCATATACTCAGACATGCAATTTTTCCACCATTCTGCTCTTTTTTCTGTTAGTTTTTCCCGTTTTCCGTTAACCCATTCTTTTGGCATTATGTTTATTAATTTATAAAAAACTGAAATCACCCCTTTTTGCTTAATTTTATTCATTTATCACCCTAATAAAATCTTAAAATTATTTTGACATAGCGAAGAAATTGGTGTATTCTATTGCATGTTCGCTTTAACGCTTAAAAGCGTTTAAATAAAAAAGTGACTATTATAATATATAGCTGCTTTTATAGATAATTAGCAACAAGTTTTATAGAGTTTTGGAGGAAGTAGTATGGATTTCGAGAAAAATACGCTGTCAATCCGACCGATTGAAGCGGTGTTCATGACAATATTATTAATGGGGGCTCTCGGCTACCTTATTATTGGGGTAGAGGTTGTTCCTCATATTGCTATAATGACAGGTATTGCTTTATTGTTAGTTTATGGTGCACTTAAAAAAGTCACCTTTCGCGATCTGGAACAGGCAATGATTGATGGTGTCAAACCTGGACTAGGTGCGATTATGATTTTCTTTTTTATAGGGATGTTAATCAGCAGCTGGATGGCAAGCGGAACTATACCAACATTTATTTTTCTTGCTGTTGAATTAGTTTCGGGTAAATTTTATTTTGCAATTGTTTTCGTTGTTACAGCTATTATCGGTGTTTGTATCGGCAGTTCCCTTACGACAGCAGCCACTATAGGTGTTGGCTTTATCGGGGCAAGCACGGCATTAGACATATCGCCTGCTATTACTGCTGGAGCGGTTATTTCTGGGGCATATTTCGGTGATAAAATGTCACCTTTATCTGACACAACAACACTTGCAGCAAGCGTAGCAGATACAAATTTATTTGAACATATTAAAGATATGATGTGGACAACGGTTCCTGCATTTATTATTTCGTTCATTGTGTATCTTGTGATATCACCTGAAAAAACTGGAGACAGTATTCAAAAAATAGATGAAATTAAAGATACTTTATTAGATCTAAACCTTGTCCACTGGTATTCAATAATCCCGTTAATCTTGCTAGCTGTCCTTGCACTCAAAAAGGTATCAGTTATTGCCACATTGTTTGCCGGAACAATTTCTGCATTAATTATTTCCTTTTGGGTTGGTTCTGGTTTAGGGTTCAATGCAATTCTAGATTTACTTTATTCAGGTTACAAGTCAACTAGCGGTCGGACAGTTTGG
>JAPSHL010000301.1 GCA_031179905.1 Bacillus sp. (in: firmicutes)
ACAAGGTATACTCCTTAGTTTACTTGGAGTAGCTGTACTTGCTTATTTATGCTATGATAATCGCGATTTCTTAACAAGTGCTTCCGTTCAAGCTGTTGTTAAGCCTTATTTAATGGGAGGATGGGTTGTTCTTACCTATTTGACAGTTATTAAATCTGCAATGATGGTTTACCAAATTTGGACACTGCGAGGCAGACATACAGCCTGATTAAAAGCCAATTATTAGTAAAGATAGAGTATATGCTCTATCTTTTTTTAGTTTAGTATAAATTTTCAGAATTCAGTTGACAAGTAGATGTATCGGTATTATTATAACGTTATATAACGTTATATAACAAATAGAGACAAAAACATGTTTTGGAGAATATAAGATTTACTCGTTTTATTGTAAGGAGCTTAATGTTTATCGGCAGAAATATTAGCTGATATATTTTTCGATAAAGTTATTTGAATATTTAGTCTTATTAACATTGTATATAAAACTATTATTTAAATGGGGGAGAAATGAATGAAGAAAAAGCTCTTTAAAGCAATGGCGACATTATTGATGGCTGTAACAACTATTTTGGCTTTAGCAGCATGTGGATCTTCATCAGCTACTAGTTCCGGCGGTTCTGCCGACAGTCTGGAAGATTTACAGAAAAAAGGAAAGATTGTCGTAGGCACCATGGCAGCAACCCCGCCATACGAATATCATTTCGTAGAAAATGGCGATGACAAAATTGTCGGCTCAGACATTAAGCTTCTCGATGAGGTCGCGAAGGATTTAGGAGTCGAGTATGAGATTAAGGATATGGACTTTGACGGTTTGCTTGTCGCACTGCAAAGCGGAAAGATTGACATGATTATTTCGGCAATGAGTCCGACAGAGGAAAGAGAAAAGAATGCAGACTTTACAGATGTTTACTATAAAGGGCGCAATGTAATGATGGTCAGAAAAGACGATGTGGACAAGTACAAGTCCGGTGAGGATTTTGCAGATAAAAAGATAGGGGCGATTAAGACTTCTGTCCAACAAGCTATTTTGGAAAGCGAATTGCCGAATGCGACACTTAAGCTCCTTGGAAAGTCTACAGAACTGTCACTCGATTTAGCTAATAAGAAAGTGGACGCTGTACTTGTTGATATTCCGACAGCAACTTTGCTAGCTAAAGCAAACAGCAGCATTGTCGCAAGTGAAGTCTACTATGAAGATCCTTCTGCTGGTGCAGCCATTGCCATGCCAAACGGTACGAATGAAGAAATAATGGATGCTATCAATGGAACTATTGAAAGAATCAAGCCAGATTATGAGGAATGGCTGAAAGACGCCATGGATGGTGTGGAGCTGGAAGAGTGATTGTTTAACAGATATAAAGTAAATGACATTGGCAGCTTTCCCTTATCGGGCTGTTAGCTGCCTTCTATAAATATTCTATGCAGACAGCTTCGGGATAAGGGGGAATACGATGAACTTTTCATTTTTCGGGGATTACTATCAGTTCTTTTTAACAGGTGCATATATCACGATCATCCTGGCTGTCATTGCCGTGATATTGGGAAGCATCTTTGGAGTTGGTCTAACGCTGCTAAGGCGGTCAAGATTTACTGTCTTAAGGTGGATCGGGGATATATATGTAGAGTTTATCAGGGGTACACCGCTGCTCGCACAAATTTACATCATTTACATAGGAGTTCCACTGTTGTTCGTCGGCTATGATATTCCCGATCTGGCAGTTGGCGCCATTGCCTTATCGCTTAATGCAGCAGCATATATCTCGGAGACAATCCGCTCTGGAATCGACGCAGTGAGCACAGGGCAGATGGAGGCGGCGAGAAGTCTTGGTATGAATCAGAGACAGGCGATGTTTGATATCATTCTTCCTCAAGCGTTCAAGAATATTTTGCCTGCACTTGGCAACCAGTTTATCGGCAGCATAAAGGATTCTTCCATCGTGTCAATTATCGGCGTCGCTGAGCTAATGTACAAAACTACTATTGTCAGAGGAAATACAGCATTAGGATTGGAACCGATCATCATTGCCTCCATCGGCTATTTGATCATGACTTTTACATTGTCGAGAATATTGGCAGTGGTTGAAAGGAGACTGAAAACAAGTGATAGGAGTTAAAGACTTGCATAAAAGCTATGGAAAGAGCGAAGTGCTCAAAGGCATTGATGTCACGATTCAAAAGGGAGAGGTTGTTGTTATTATTGGTCCTTCCGGTTCTGGAAAAAGTACCTTCCTGCGATGTTTGAATCTCCTCGAAGTGCCGACAAGCGGCCATATTTATGTAAATGAGCAGGATATCACTGCGAAGGAAATCAACATTGACAAGGTCAGGGAGAAGATGGGGATGGTCTTTCAGCAATTTAATCTTTTCCCACATAAGACGGTTTGTCAAAACATCTGTCATGCACCTATCCGTGTGAAAGGCTTGAAGAATGCTGAAGCAAAGGGGGTGGCAAGCGAGCTATTGAAAAAGGTCGGTCTGCTGGAAAAGATTGATGTTTATCCTTCCTCTCTTTCAGGAGGGCAGCAGCAGCGCATTGCAATCGCCCGGGCTTTGGCCATGCAGCCGGAAGTAATGCTGTTTGATGAGCCAACATCAGCCCTTGATCCAGAGATGGTCGGAGAGGTACTTGCAGTTATGAAGGATCTTGCGAAGGAAGGAATGACAATGGTTGTCGTCACACATGAAATGGGCTTTGCCAAAGAGGTTGGGGACAGGATTTTATTCATTGATCAAGGAAAAATTCTGGAGGAAAATAACCCGAAAGATTTCTTTGAAAATCCTGAGCATCCAAGA
The DNA here is from genome assembly GCA_031179905.1 of Bacillus sp. (in: firmicutes). GTDB lineage: Bacteria > Bacillota > Bacilli > Bacillales > Cytobacillaceae > Niallia. The sequence goes on from JAPSHL010000301.1 coordinate 2,791, forward strand.
ACAATTGATTTTCTATCTAAAGTTCTATAAGTGAGGTTTTAGTTTATGTTGAAAGTAATCGGGATAGGCGACAATGTCGTTGATAAATATGAACATACCCAAACAATGTACCCTGGGGGAAACGCGCTGAACTTTGCTGTATATGCCCAGCGGTTCGGAGCGGAAGCCGCATTTCTTGGTGCTTTTGGAACAGATAAAGAAGCGGAGCATGTTCAAGCAAGCATTAAGGAAATTGGATTAGATGTTTCCAGAAGCAAGGTGTATGAAGGGGAAAATGGCTGTGCGAGGGTAACGATAGTGGATGGAGACAGGGTGTTTGTTGGGAGTAATCGCTGCGGAGTTCTCCGGGAGTATGGCTTGAACCTGACAGAAGAAGATTATCGCTATATCGGCACATTTGATTTAGTGCATACAGGGCTTTACGGTTTTGCAGATAAGGAACTATTGAAGATAAAAACACTGGGAGTGCCGATCGGCTTTGATTTTTCGTCTGATTTCACACAAGAGCAGGTAAATCAGATTGCCCCAAGAATTGATTTTGCCTATTATTCCTGCAGCCATATGAAATTAGACCATATCTTAAATTTAATGACAAAATCAATCGGCTTAGGGTGCAAGCTTGTTCTATGCACATTAGGGGAAAAGGGTGCCTTGCTTTTTGACGGCGAGAGATTTTATATGCAAGAGCCAAAGCTTGTGAAGGCTGTCGATACGATGGGAGCAGGAGATTCGTTTATCACGTCCTTCATTATCCAGTACTTGAGCAGGATGAAGAAAGGGCATGAAGGCAAGGAGGAAACGATAAAGAAAAGCTTGCAGACAGCGGCTGATTTCGCTTCTAACCAATGTTTAGTAGACGGTTCCTTCGGCTTTGGAAAAAAATATGAAACGGTCTAACAAAAGGAGGCTTAAGGATGTCTTTTATTAAAAGAGAACAAGTGGCTGGAATGAATATTCATTATATGCGTTACTCTCTTGACTCCTTCCTGGATGCCCAAGTAGCAGCAGGAATTCAATCAATCGAATTTTGGACGGGAGTTCCCCACTATTATTTAGATCCGACTGTCTATTCTGACTGTAAAATACTTAAAAACAAGCTTGTTGAAAGAGGCTTGCAGCTAGTGTGTTTTACTCCGGAAAATTGTATGTATCAATACCAGTTTGCGGCATCGCAGCCAGAAATCTTTAAAAAAAGCTTCGATTATTTCTCTAAT
>JAPSHL010000077.1 GCA_031179905.1 Bacillus sp. (in: firmicutes)
GCGCGGGCAGCTCAATGGTTAACACCCGCAGGGGAAACATATACTTATTCGGCCAATGATATGAGTGTTGGTGATGTGGATGGAGACGGGAAGTACGAATACTTCGTAAAATGGGATCCTTCTAATTCAAAAGATGTCTCTCAAAAAGGCTATACGGGGAATGTATATATTGACTGCTATACGTTCGATGGAACATTACTTTACAGAGTCGACCTCGGTGTAAATATAAGAGCAGGGGCTCATTATACCCAAATGTCTGTGTATGATTTCGATGGAGACGGTAAAGCAGAAATGATGTTTAAGACAGCTCCAGGTACAAAAGTTATTCGTTATGATAAGAAAGGGAACATCACGTCTGAAAAATACATCACTATGCCTAAAAGTGATATAAAAGCAGGCTACAGCAATAAGGATGATTATCGCATGAGTGCCGATGACTATTACGACCATATGGTAGAGATGTTTAGAAATTGGCATAAGCAAGAAGAGGTTGTTAATGGCAATTGGCCTAAGAGCTTAGAAGAGGCATTTGGAATCGACAAGAAATACAGTTATCCACTTTCACAACAGGACGCAGAAAGTCTCGTTGATTATTTCATGGATGTTTATGCACCAAGCAGAAGCACACGCAATGATTTAAGAACTTTCGAAGGCTTTATCCTTGAAGGTCCAGAGTATCTATCCGTTTTTGAAGGGGCTACAGGTAAGGAATTGGAGACAATCCATTATGAATCAGACCGTCATGATGATGGCTTAATGTGGGGAGATTATGCGATGTCACGAATTGAACCTGGCAACCGTGTTGACCGTTTCCTTGCAGGTGTAGCTTATCTTGACGGCAAAAAGCCATATGCTGTGTTTGCAAGAGGATATTATACAAGATCAACTCTCGTGTCTTACAGCTGGGACGGCAAGCATTTGAAGAAAAAGTGGGATGTGGACTCAGGCTGGACACCGATGTCTAACCCATTCAATGACAGTCCTCATGGCAAGGACGGTACTAATAAAGAATTCGCCACATTAACAACTCAAGGTGCTCATTCACTGGAAATGGCTGATGTTGATGGGGACGGAAAACAGGAAATCGTCTATGGTAGCGCAACAATTGACGATGACGGCTCTTTGTTATACAGCTCCACAGATTTGATGCCTGAAGGAAGCTCGTCACCAGGAACAACAGCAAGACTCGGCCATGGAGATGCTCTTCATGTAACAGATATAGACCCTGAACGCCCTGGATTGGAAATATACATGGTGCACGAAGGAGCAACAAGCGCGCCGTACGGTTATACTTTACGGGATGCTAAGACTGGTGAAGTAATTTATGGCGGCTATACAGGCAAAGATACAGGTAGAGGGATGATCGGTGATATCGATCCGACTAAGCGCGGTCTTGAAACTTGGGCAAACACAGGAGTAGGCTTATATACTGCTCAAGGTGCAAAGATTGGTGATGTTACACCAGGGACAAATATGAGTATTAAATGGGCAGCAGATATGACAACACAAATAGTGGATGGAGCCCTTGAAGTGACGCCGACAATTGAAGACTGGAAGCGGGGGAGACTTCTAACACTAGAAGGAACAAGAACAAATAATGGCACTAAGGGTAACCCATCCCTAGTTGCTGACATATTTGGCGATTGGCGCGAGGAGCTGTTAGTCCGGACAACAGACAGTTCTGCGATTAGAATCTATCAAAGCACAGAAGTGACAGACAGAAAGCTTTACACACTGATGCATGATGTTCAGTATCGTACAGGTGTAGCTAGACAAAGTACAACCTATAACCAGCCTACTTATACTAGCTTCTATTTTGCAAGTGATACAGACTGGTCAAATGTACCAATTCCAGCATTAGCAACATCGGGAGTAGATTCAGTGCTTAGTCAGTTAATGAAGGAGTATAAAGAAGAAAGAGAATTATCTAGTAAATTGTATGGGCAGCTTGAGAGTACTTATAAGCAAGCATTGAAGCATAAGGACAAAGGCAATATAAAGCAAGCTGTTAAAGCACTGGAGAAATATATCGGGCAGTTAGAGAAGGGCGTAAAAGCTAAAAGTATCTCCGCTGTAGCTGCAGAAAACTTATCCAGCCATGCAAATTTGCTGATAAATTCATGGAAGTAATAAACATAGAAACCAGCCGCGATTAATCCATGCTGCTGGTTTCATTTTGCTAAATTGTCAGACCAGCAAGCAAGCTGCTCCATCAGCCTTGCTTTTTCCTGCGCCAACTGCTTTAAACGGTGACCATTCGCGCCAGAAGGGTGAGGGAAGCCAGAAAGAAACGGTTGCTTAATAATATTAGCTGTACCAAGCTCTCTTATAATTTCCTCGACCTTTTTTCCTAACGGAATGATTAAACAGCTATCAGGAAGCTGCTGTAATTCTTCAGGAAACACAGCGTAAAGATAAGGGTGGAGGAGCTTACTGTGCTGCATAGAGGGATTATGGCCTGTATAATTCCGATTTTTATAAAATACGGGATATTTAAGGAGGGAAGTAGTATGCAACAAATTCCGTTTGTCTGCAAACAAATCGGAAATACTATTTAAGCCTAATACTGTTTGAAGACCAATTTCATTTAACATACTAATTAAATTTACACGCATTGACCCAATAAAACTGGCAGATTCCTTTGTAAGCTTTAGTTTTTTCATTAAGCTCATTTGTTCGTATGATAGGAAATCTTCATAAGCAGTTTTCATTTGCAGCCAACCAGGCGTAATCCCGACTATGGTAATAATTGCTTGCTTGTTTACATATTCATTATGTGGTGCATAATACATCGCAAGATCATTTTCAGCACCAATTTGTAAAGAGTTTATTAAAAGATCATTTTTTGTAAGTGATTTATCAATAGGCAGTCTGTTTATCGCTGGCAAATATTCATGTATTAACATAAGGGTAAACTCCTTGAAAAAAGATATATTGTTATTTATTATGCCAAAAGAAGTGGTATGTAGGAGAATAATAAGAAATAATTGACGTAATACTATTTTTTATTTTTCTAGTTTACATAATATATATTATAACAAGCAAATTTTATATTCGAAAATCTCGTCTCAATTCTAAGTATACTTTAGATAGTGAGACAGAATAAAAAAATTTTTGAAATAACCTATATAGTTTATTATGAAATATTTTCAGCAATTATTAATCATTTTAATACTTGTTTAGCTTGGACATAGTTCTCCAGTATTTAATTGACAAGTATTTATAATGCTGTGTACTTCTCATTATTTCTAGTTAATTTCATATGATTAATTAATTGTAATTTAATTTAAATAAATTCAATTTGTATGTTTGTTTTTTTATATAATGAAAGCGCTTTTCATCATAAAAAAAGCAACTAAACAACTTTTATGTCTAGTTGCTTTTTTTATTTTAAGGCTATTTTTGCTGCCTGCCTTCTTTCCAAAAACAGGAATGCTTTTTTCATAATAATTGGCACTAAAAATAATATAAATAACAGCCTAAACAATTGGTATGTGGTAATAATCGTTAAATCAGCTTGAACTGCCTGACCTAGCAAGGCCATTTCCGCCATTCCTCCTGGAGCAAGCCCTATAAATGCTGTTAACAGCGATATATTGTCCTCTATTCCCAGCAAAATCGCTGAGAGGACAAAGGAAAAACCAACTAGTACAACCGAAGAGATTATTGAAATTGCTAAAAAACGCGGTTTATTTTCTATTTCGCCAAATTTCATCTGCATGCCTAAATCGATGCCGATCAGCACCTGAGCTGCACTAATGACTATAGCAGGAATTGTTGGTACTTCTACACCAACCAGCATTAGCACAGCGATGATAATAAGCGGCCCAAGCATAAACGGAGTTGGGAACTTACATTTTTTTGCGATGATTGCAGCTGCATATGCAATTACAATAAACACCAAAAATAGCCAGTTTACGCCAACATCACTTGTACTTGTAATATCTGTATTGCCTGCATGAAAAATCGGACTGTAAACGATAAAGGGCACTAACATAATTACTGTTATAATTCGGCTTACTTGGATGATGGTAACAACAGTAAGATCTATCCCCTTTATTTCTGAGCTGATTGCCACCATTTGTGTTAAGCCGCCGGGTATACTGCCTGCAATTGTTGATTTTAGGTTACTGTGTGTGAGCTTATTTGTCACAACTGCGAGCAGCAAGCTAAATAGCACCAATCCTATCGTCATTAACAGCATGGATGGCAAATGTGTAACCATATCGAGCAGTGTCTGTTTACTGAAATTTTCTCCGATTGTATAACCGATAGGAATCAGTGAGTATGTACGAAAGGAGAAAGGAAGTTTTGGAGTTTGCTTGGTGAGTTTAATAAAGGCAAGTGTACCAATCATTGCGCCGAGAAGCCATGCTAATGGTAGATGAAACAAATAAAAAACCATTCCGCCAATGATTGCTGATACAAACATTTTATAAAATGACATTCAATATCCCTTCTTGCTAATTTAATAGATGTATATACACAATACTATCATAAAAATTAGTTGGGTTTTCGAAATAATATTCTTTCAACCATAAAAAAGCTGTTCATCCACCCATTAACCTGTTTGGATGAACAGTTAATAACTTACTTTCCTTTTTTGCTGATTTCTTTTACTTTTATTTTCTCCAGTTTCCAGCTGTCGCCTTTGCTTGTCCACACTGTTTCCAGATAGGCTATCTTATCAACAGACGCAATGCCGCTAATAATTTGTTTCCCTTCTAGTGCTAACTTTTGCTTATAGCTGGACGTTTTTAATTGCGTAAAAGGGCTGATAATCAGCTCGGTAGACTCATTTAAATGCCCGTTTTGATATAATCCTAATTGTTCATATGTATCTTTTCGCTCATATAAGTCAAAATTATATGTTTTAATCCCTTCTATCTCTAACTCTGCCTTATAATCTTCCATAAAGCTGCTCGTCATAACAGGTAGTTCTGGGATGGCCGTTTCCTTGATCTTATAACCGTCGTAATCATAAATAGCAAATCTCTTTTTACTGCCACTCTCTGTCTCGAACAGTGTTAAAAACATTTCATCCGTTCCGTCACTATCAATATCGACTAATTTAAGCTGTGGGTTGAATCCTCCATCCACTTCCTGCTCTAATTTTTGCTCATTGCCCTCAGACACTTGAATAGTCAGTTTTGTATAAAAGTCATTTTCTTCTTCTGAAAGAATCCCTTTTAATGTTAAGGTTTCTGGCTTCCCATCCCCATTTAAATCTTTTTGTTCTTGAAGAAGATTCTTTTCATGATCTTCATTTTCCAATGCGTAAGCACCTGTTATCGCATTTAATGACATGAAAAAAAATGCGGCAAAGGCGAACAAAAGTTCTTTTCTCATTTTTATCCCTCCAGCTAGTATCCCATTATTTAATATCATCTCCAATAATGGAAAAAACATGTAAGAAAGGAAAGAAAAAAATCCTTCACCATTCGGCGGTGAAGGATTTTTCTTATGCTTCAACAGGCTTTGTTAGCCAAGCTAAAATGACTTTGCCTGCTTCAGTTTCATCCATAACAAAGGAACCGTTTGAATAGCGGTCATTGAATCGAATCGTTTCAACTTGAACTTCTTCAACTTGTCCTTTTTCAGTTTGAATGTGAACTGTATCTGTTTTACCTGCGATAAACATGCTGACAATGCGATGCGGATTTGCTTTAAGCTCTCTGAGCATCACAACTCCACGCTTTGCTCTTCCGCCGTTTTCAAACTCTGTTAATTTCATTTTCTTGATAGAGCCACGCTGTGTCATTATGACAACAGATTCATTCGATTCATCTGTAATGATTTGTCCTGAAACAACATAATCATCCTCTTTTAAACTAATTCCTTTAACACCAGAGGCCCTTGCTCCGACAATATTGACTTCTTCTTCGTGGAAGCGGAGTGCATAGCCGAAGTGAGTAGCGATTATAACGCCCATATTGCCGTCCGTCAGTACAACATCGACTACTTCGTCTTCCCCCTTAAGATTTAGGGCAACAAGCGGCTTGCTGTAACGCTGTGCTTTGTAGCTCGCTAATTCAGTCTTTTTCGCCATTCCATTTTTCGTAAAGAATAGCAAATATTTGCCCTCATCGAAGCTTTTAACTGGTATAGCATGAATAATGCTTTCATTCCTGTCAATTGGAATAATATTAGAAATATGCTGACCAAGATCTTTCCAGCGGATATCTGGCAGCTCATGTACAGGGCAATATAAGTAATTACCTTTATTCGTGAACAGCAATACCACTTCTGTTGTATTAACATCCAATTTGGCAAGGATGCGGTCCGAATCCTTCATGCCGAAGTCCTGACCATTACTTGCGGCAAAGGAACGCTGGCTGGTTCGCTTCACATAGCCTTCTTTCGTTACTGTCACGATTACGTCTTCACTGCCGACAAGAACTTCCAGATTAATCTTAATTTCCTCAATTTCCGCCTGGATGACGGTTCGTCTATCAGAAATAAAGCGTTTTTTCACATCTTTTAGCTCTTTTTTGATAACAGACAGAAGTTTTTTCTCACTTGAAAGAATGGCATTCCATTCCTCAATTTTTTTTGCGAGCTCTTCTGCTTCCGCTGTCAGTGCTGTAATATCCGTATTTGTAAGCCTGTAGAGTTGCAAGGAAACAATTGCTTCTGCTTGGGCTTCAGAGAATTGGAAGGATGTAATCAAGTTATCCTTCGCGTCCCGTTTATCTTTTGACGCACGAATTGTCGCAATAACTTCATCTAAAATAGACAGGGCCTTAATAAGTCCATCCACTATATGCTGTCTTTCTTTTGCTTTTTGCAGGTCATATTGAGATCTTCTTGTGACAACATCCTTTTGGTGCTCAATATAAGCATCTAAAAGCTCAATAATACCCATCAGTTTAGGACGTTTATTATGAATAGCAACCATATTGAAGCTGTAAGTAATTTGGAGATCTGTATTCTTGTATAAATAGTGAAGAATACCAGATGCGTCTGCATCTTTCTTCAGCTCAATGACTATGCGTAAGCCTGTGCGGTCTGTTTCGTCACGGACCTCTGATATGCCTTCAACCTTGCGATCAAGCCTGATTTCATCCATTTTTTTCACTAAATTGCTTTTATTTATTTCATATGGTATTTCTGTGACAACAATTTGCTGTCTGCCGCCGCGAATATCTTCAATGTCTGCTTTTCCTCTGACAATAATTTTGCCTTTTCCTGTTTCATAGGCTTTTTTAATGCCGTCTACACCTTGAATAATACCGCCTGTCGGGAAATCAGGTCCCTTGATATGCTCCATGATATCATCTACAGTCGCATTCGGGTTATCCATTCTTTCTATAACACCGTCAATGACCTCACCCAAGTGATGCGGAGGGATATCTGTTGCGTATCCTGCAGAGATCCCTGTAGAACCGTTCACAAGTAAGTTCGGGAATTTAGCCGGAAGCACAGTTGGTTCACTTGAAGTGTCATCAAAGTTCGGGATGAAATCGACAGTTTTCTTGTCTATATCCTTCAGCAATTCTGATGATATTGCTGAAAGCCTTGCTTCCGTATAACGCATTGCCGCAGGAGGGTCGCCGTCAATACTGCCATTGTTACCATGCATTTCAATAAGCAGATTTCTGACCTTCCATTCCTGGCTCATACGCACCATCGCTTCATACACAGAGCTGTCTCCATGTGGATGGTAATTACCGATAACGTTACCGACAGTCTTAGCAGATTTCCTGAAGTTCTTGTCATGTACATTTCCATCTACATGCATAGCATATAAAATCCGGCGTTGAACCGGCTTTAAGCCGTCGCGGGCATCTGGCAACGCCCGCTCCTGAATAATGTATTTACTATAACGTCCAAAGCGATCACCGAGAACGTCCTCTAAAGGCAAATCACGAAATTGTTCCATCGAACTCATGATTCATCCCCCTCCTCTGCAACCACAATATTTTCATTTTCTAATATATTGCCTTCCTCTTCCAATCCAAAAGCAACGTTTGACTCTATCCATTTACGTCTAGGCTCAACCTTATCGCCCATCAATGTAGTTATGCGGCGTTCAGCTCTAGCGATATCATCAATTTTGACTCGTATTAACGTCCTTGTTTCTGGATTCATCGTTGTATCCCAAAGCTGATCAGCATTCATCTCGCCTAACCCTTTATAACGCTGAAGGACATAGCCTTTGCCGACCTTTTTGATTGCATCCTGCAAATCATCATCGCTCCACGAATATTCGATAACTTCTTTTTTGCCTGAACCTTTGCTTACCTTGTAAAGCGGCGGCAAAGCGATATACACTTTTCCAGCTTCTACAAGGGGCTTCATATAGCGATAAAAGAAAGTGAGCAGCAGTACTTGAATATGCGCTCCATCCGTATCAGCATCTGTCATGATGATGACTTTGTCGTAATTAGAGTCCTCAACATTAAAATCTGCTCCGACACCTGCACCGACAGCATGGATTATTGTGTTAATTTCTTCGTTTTTGAAGATATCAGACAGCTTTGCTTTTTCGGTGTTGATGACTTTACCTCTTAATGGCAGAACTGCTTGGAAGCGTCTATCCCTCCCTTGTTTAGCTGAGCCGCCGGCAGAATCACCCTCAACAAGATAAAGTTCGTTTTTCAGCGGGTTTTTTGACTGAGCAGGCGTAAGCTTGCCTGAAAGCACTGTCTCTCCGCGTTTTCTTTTTTTGCCGCTGCGTGCTTCTTCCCGTGCCTTTCGCGCAGCTTCTCGTGCTTGATAAGCTTTGATGGCTTTTTTAATAAGAAGAGTGCTCGTCTCAGGATTTTCCTCAAAGAAATAGGCCATATGTTCCGATACAACTGCATCGACAGCGCTTCTCGCTTCACTTGTACCTAGCTTTCCTTTTGTCTGCCCTTCAAATTGCAGAAGGTTTTCCGGTACGCGGACAGAAACGATCGCAGACAAACCTTCACGAATGTCAGATCCATCCAGGTTTTTATCTTTTTCCTTAAGCAGGGCGACCTTTCGCGCATACTCATTAAACATCCTTGTCATCGCCGTCTTGCTCCCGGCTTCATGTGTTCCGCCGTCTTTTGTGCGAACATTATTGACAAATGAGAGAACATTTTCTGAGTAGCCGTCGTTGAATTGAAAAGCAAATTCCACTTCAATCCCGTTGCTTTCCCCTTCGAGACTTACGACAGGATGCAGAGTATCTTTTTCTTCATTCAAATACTCTACGAATGCTTCAATACCATTTTCGTAATGGAATAAAGCATTTACGTCATTACGCTCATCTATTAATTCGATTTTAAGACCCTTTAATAAAAACGCTGATTCTCTCAGTCTCTCTGAAAGCGTTTCAAAATTATAAGTAGTTGTAGAGAAGATGGTAGGATCCGGCTTAAAGTGTATAGTCGTACCACTTTGATTGGTTTTCCCTAGTTTCTCAAGCGTAGTAACTGGCTTTCCTCCATCTTCAAAACGCTGTTCATATGTGAAACCGTCCCTTTTTATCTTAACTACTACCCACTCGCTCAAGGCGTTGACAACAGACGCACCGACACCATGCAAACCGCCGCTCGTCTTGTAACCTCCTTGTCCAAACTTACCGCCTGCATGCAGGATGGTGAAGATTACCTCTGGTGTCGGCTTGCCGATCTTATGCATTCCTGTCGGAAGACCTCTCCCTTTATCCTGTACACTAATGGAATTATCTTTATGGATTTTAACGATGATTTCTTCACCGAACCCGGCCAATGCTTCATCGACAGCATTATCTACTATTTCATATACAAGATGATGTAATCCTCTTGAATCCGTGCTGCCAATATACATGCCAGGACGCTTTCTTACAGCCTCTAGCCCTTCCAGCACCTGGATAGCATCATCGTTATAATCAAATGGTTGTTGATTTTTCGCCACAGACATACCCCTTTCACCTCAAAAACACGACATATTATCTTTTTATGTAGCATGTCGAACAATTGTTTATGTATTCGTCTATAATTTCATTTATCCTCTTTGTTTAAGGATTATTTTTCTCTTATCTTTTTGCCATCTATAGTGGACGAAGTACACTATTTTATGCATACGATAAAAAAAAGGTTAAAATTAGAACATATGTTCCAATCATATACTAGCAGCATTTTTTCTACAAGCATATTGATATATCGACTTATTTTCTGAAAATAAGTCGTTTAAATTCAATATTATACCAAGAAAGCGAAAAGAGAAAAGCTTTTTTGTTAGGTTTCTTTTATGCATCTTAATTATGTTAACACATATTTCTCATAAAAAAAACGCTAACTGCCGTTTCTCCGGCCAGCTGATCTCTGCAAAGCTCCAATCAAAAATGAAAAAACGGATGCAAATAAGGTAGATTCCAGACCGTTAATAATGAGGGTCAAGTAACCTTATATCATCCGTTTTTAAGCTTATTTTGTTAAAGCATGCTCTACTTTAATACAGCGGTCCATGATTACTGTATAACCTTTTTCTTTTAGTGAGTTAAAAGTTTCTTCATGAACAAGTCCTAATTGTGCCCAAAAGACATCAGCGTCGATTTTTTCGAATTCTTCTGCCACCTCTGGAAGAAATTCAGATCTTCTAAAGACATTGACAATATCAACATGCTCTTTTATGTCTGTAAGGCTTTTATATGCTTTTTTCCCTAATACTTCATCAACTGTAGGGTTCACAGGGATGATGTCATATCCTGCTTTCATCATTGCCTCTGCAATCATATAAGAAGTTCTTTCTGGATTGTCACTTAATCCGACAACCGCAATTTTTTTAGCTTTCTTTAATAGTTGACCTATTTCTTCTCTGCTTGGGTTTTCAATTGCCATTGGATGTTCCTCCTTAATATTATGGACATCTCTCATTCCTATTTCCAAGTTGGGTAGAGGAATGGACCTTTATTCTACTTTTATACTAGAGGACGAACAGCGAGTGATGCAACTGATATGAATTTTATTTAAAGATGTCTTTACTCTTCTTCTTTATCGTTGTCCTTTTTCTCTTTCTTTTCAGGCATTGCTCTGTAAATTTGCGTATGCATGCTGCCTTGTTCAATGTTTTGCAAAAAGAATTCGCCAATCAGCTTCTGGTAGTCTTCATCCTCATTCATCTTTTTACTTTGCAATTCCATTTCAGCTAAGCCTTCATACTCTGTTAAAAGCGCATATGTATGATCATTTCCAGAGATAGGCGTTAATATTTCAACCTTGTGTGTGTAATTTTCATTGCTGAATTTTTTTAATTCACGTAAGTTTTCTAAACCTTCCTTGAACTTATCCTGCTTTAGTGCGAATGTTTGATATACATAAACGGCCATGTCATTACCTCCAAAAAGTCAATTATGATATATTAACATTCCCCAAAACGCTAAATAAATTCTATCTTGCATGCTTTTTGCAATAATAATAACTAAGGAGCAAACATTGCTTGCTCCTTAGCAGGTATTATCTTTTTTCTAATGCGTTTAAACGCTGATTCACTCTTTGCAGACTGCGCTCAAGCTGGTCAATATCTCTTTGCTGCTGATTATTCTCCCGCTCAAGCTGATTAATTCGTCGTTCCAGCTGGTCAATTCGTCGATCCTGCTGATCAACCCTTCTTTCTAACTGGTTAATCCTTCTCTCAAACTGTCTCCACTGAGGCTGTTGAAAAAGCTGTGAAAGCTGGATTTGTCTGTTCGGGTCCTCATAATATCCTTGAGGGTACTGATAATCATATTGAATTTGAGGATAAGCATAATTTACATATGGATACATATAGGCAACTCTCCTTTGTTTATATCACCCATAAAGTATGCAGATTACATCAATAATGATATGGATATACGCCTATAAATTAAGTTTACAGACTTGGCTTTTTTCTTTTGCGTAGATACTATTCTCTGCTTTCTTGTGCATATAGTAGCTAATACACGACTAAATAATGGAGGCATATATATGAACCATATCGTGAAGCCTGGGGAGACATTAACTCAAATCTCCAAAGACTACCGCATACCCTTAGCGGCCATATTGAATGCAAACACAAGTATCCAGCCGAACAATATCTTCCCAGGTCAAATCATTATCATACCCGGCTTGCCGTCGCCAGAGAGTATTCCTTTTCGCATAGATGTTTCTGTTGGAAATAGAACTCTGCGACTGATAAGAAACAGCGTCCTGCAAAAGCAATATCCGATAGCTGTAGGCCGAATGCTTTTTAGCACACCTGTAGGCAATTTTGTTATTATTAATAAAGCACCGAATCCAGGAGGTCCGTTTGGCACGATGTGGATGAGTCTTTCAAAAGAACATTATGGTATCCATGGCACTAACGATCCAAGTTCAATTGGCAAAGCTGTGTCAAGAGGCTGTATTAGAATGTTCAACAAGGACGTAGAGGAATTGGCCAGTATTGTACCAATTGGCACACCTGTATCCATTCATCCATAATGCTTACTCGACATACTTAACAAACTCACGGACTGTCTTCCGGTGTCCGCGTGGCTGCATGCTGTCTGTTTCCCCTTGCCGATTGTAATAATCAGCACTACCACTTCCTTATCAGGAATCTGTAAAACTTTACGTACTTGCTTTTGATCAAAGCCTACCATCAGGCATGTATCCCAGCCATGGTTTTTTGCTGCAAACATAAACAGCATGGCAGAAAGAAACGCATTCCTGATGGCTTCTTCTTTATGAAATGCTCCCCCCTCTTATTCATAGAAGGACGTACAGCTAAAGCACTATTTACTTTGTATTGACCGTTTGCAGCTGTTTCGATTTATCTTTCATATTATTAAAGTAGTTGGTGCAAGCTTTACGGTTTCAAAAATAACGTTTAATTCTTTTTTAAGTGATAAGAAAATGGCTGGCAGATTGTCATGCTTTAACTAAATTAAAAACTCGGATATGATTGTTTCTCCTTTTATTTTTATCTTTATATATTTCGAATTAAGGATATATTATTTGTATTTAAAGTCTTTTGCTGTCAATTTTGCCAAGAAACAAGCTGCTTTTATTGGCAGCAGCTTGTTTTCTCTTAATTCACTTAAAATCGGTTGATAGAGAATGGAGTAATATTATATTCGGTTTTACCCGTTGTTACCAAGTCACTTAAAATTTTACCGACAACACTGCTGAATTTAAAGCCATGGCCTGAAAAACCTGCGGCAATTGCTACATTTGCGTAATCAGGATGAAGATCAATAATAAAGTCTTCATCAGGTGTAAGAGTGTATGTGCAAGTTTTACCAAACTTCAGCTCTCCTGTTAATGGCATATAGGTGGAAAGAAATTGTTTTACGTCCCCCTCATCTTCGCCCAATTCTCCAAATGGACTCATAGTCTTATCTGGATCAATCTTTTCACCGCCGTCATGCCTGCCTATCTTTAACCCAGCTTGATCGATGCTAGGAAACCCATAGTACATTCCCTCATTTGTTTCAAATGAAAAAGCGGGAAAGTTTTGACTGGAATATATAGCTTCCTCTGCATCAAACCAAGCGAAAGTCTTCCTTGTCGGGGTTAAAGGAAGATTAAGGCCGAGCTGGGCCAAAAGCTTACCTGACCATGCTCCGCCGCAAACAATAAGAGCGTCAGCTTGATATTCATTGCTTGCTGTTTTTACTGTTGCTTTTCCTTTATTCATATGTATTTGCAAAACTTCTGTAAATGTAAGAAGGTCAGCTCCTACTTTAAGAGCCTGCTCTTTATATGCTTCGATACAAATCTCATTTTTAAGTACACCTGACGATTTTTCGAAGCAGCCGATATAATCAGCAGGTAGTTTAATGCCGGGCCATCGCTCCATTACTTCACTTGCTTCCAGTACTTCCACTGGCAAGTTATATGTTTTTGCACTCTCTATAATATTTTTTATGAATGGCGAATGGGCTTTGCCGACATTTAATACACCTGTCTGGACAAACAGCTGCTTACCTGAAACTACCTCCAGTTCACCCCAAAGCTGCTGTGCTTTTAATGCTAAAGGAACATATTCAGCTCCTTCTCCGTATGCATGCCTGATAATTCTTGTCTCCCCGTGATGGGCACCTTTAGAGTGAGGCGGATCATAGGAATCAATCAGCAACGTTTTTTTGCCCTGTTCTGCCAAATAATAGCCTGCAGCCATCCCCATTGATCCGGCTCCGATGATAATTGCATCATATTGTGTCAAAAAATACCGCCTCCATTTCTCCAAAAATCTTATGCTGTTTTTATATAGCCAATCATACCATTGTTCCACAGTATGAAAAATAATAAAATTCCAATAACAAGCTGATAATTGGGCTTCTTTAAAAAAAATGTAGATAAGCTCATAAATAGTAATCTGACATACCCTATACAGAAAACTCGCAAGGAAGGTGAAGCATATGCAATTTGGTCCATTCCAATCCAATTTCCCTTGGGGTCAAGGACAACAGAGCTACAATCCATATGGAGGCTTCCAACAAGGACATCAAGGTTTCCCATATGGAGGCTGGCAACACGGGCATCACGGCTATCCATACGGAGGGTATCAGCAAGGGTATCATCAATATCCTTATGGCGGATACCAGCATGGTTATCACGACGATTATCCATATGGAAGCTGGCACCAGCCTCACCAAGATTGGCATCATCATAATTACCCGCAAGATTCATGGAAAAAAGGCTATCATCATCCGCAAGGTCATTGGGATGATTGGCATAAGCAATATCCACAAGGAAGATAACAAGGCGAAGAGAGGTGAGAAATCTCCTCTTTTTTCTATCTAAGACCAACAAACAAGTAGTACTATTTTTTTGTTCACTACCTACTTAATTCAGGAGGAAATAATAATGGAACATAACGAACGCCCCCAGCATTTAGCATGGCATGAGACGTTAGAAATACATGAATTAAC
>JAPSHL010000302.1 GCA_031179905.1 Bacillus sp. (in: firmicutes)
AAAAATCCAGTACCATTACTTAATCTCAAACATATACTTCCTGTATGGCTTGCGTATTGATAATATGATCCCTAAGAAAATCATATTGGAAAACAAAGAGCTACCTCCATATGATAGTAAAGGCAGGGAAATTCCCTTAACTGGCATTATGCCAATAGTCATTCCGATATTTTGAAAGATTTGCAGGCAATACATCACCATCAAACTGAAACATACATATTGTTCAAAAGACGTCTCTGCCTTTTGGCCAATTATGGCCATTTGATACAATAATAGAAAAAATAATACAATTATAAGGGATGCAGCAATAAATCCTCCTTCTTCCGCTATGGTTGCAAAGATGAAATCCGTATGCTTCCCAGGGATATATACCTTGTTATGTCCAATTCCGTTTCCTTTTAACTCGCCGCTTCCAATTGCCAAGGATAGCTTTTTTAGTTTAATAGGCATTGTCAGTGTATTCATCAGGTGAAAGCCAGCCTAATATCCGCTCCTGCAGATGTGGTTTTAATGAAGGGATCAATTGTTCGAAGAAAACAGAAGGATGTTGGAAATAAATATACATTAAAAATGTAATAGCCGCCGCAGGGATAATGACAACAGCAGCAAGGATTTTTTTGTTTATTCCGGATAAAAATAACACTGTTGCGTTCCCTGCCAAGTAAAGCACAACCATACCAGTATCTGGCTGTTGGTATACAAAAAGGGATGGAATTACCGCTCTAAGTAGTAATGATTATGTCTATACGCCAACTGGGACACGAATAACAGCAATGCGAATTTAAAAAACTCAGATGGTTGATAGACCCCAATAAGGGAAAGCTGTACCACCGTTTCGCTCCTAAGATGGATGGAGCGACACTAGTTGGCATAAGAGGCAACAGAACAATTGCGGCAAAGAAATTCTTTCCAATTGATCTGCATCTAAATAAGCAACACTCAGTAAAAGAGCAAACCCTAGTATATAGCTGATTCCCCTGTTTGAGAGCAAAATTTTGAACACCATACTGACCTATCCCCTGGCTGCTGTGAATAAAAAGGATGCTCAGAATACTAAATATAACAATAATAAATAATATGGACTTATCCAATCTCCTTAAAAAGATTTTCCATACTACCTTCTCCTAACAAAATTTACAATTTAAATCAATCAATAGAATATTAAAAGCAATACGCCAGCGATAACACAGTAATACGTAAAGTATACTAGCTTGCCATTTTTCATAATCCCCATAAACCACTTCATGGCTATATAGCTCATTATAAGTGTTGCAATAAATGCTGATAAATATGGAACAGCTAACTCTGCTTTGTTCGGTTCCCCTAAAAAGTCGGAAAATCCGAGAATAATCCCGCCAACACTTACTGGAATATACAATAAGAAAGAAAAGCGAAGGGCTGTTTCTTGTTTTATCCCAACTGCTATTGCTGAGATAATAGTGGCCCCAGACCGACTAATTCCCGGTGCTAACGCTATCGCCTGCCCGAGACCAACAATAAGAGCATCCTTAACGGTAATATCAGACTCACCCTTGGTACCCTTCATATTACGAATAAACCACAAAGCAAGTCCTGTAATAAACAGCATAACAGCAATTGTAGTCATGCTGACATTTTCAGCAATAAAATCATTCAAAAGTACACCTAGAACACCAGCAGGAATAGTGCCGATTATGATATAACATACAAAACGAAAATCGCTCTTATACTTTGAATCTTTCGTTTTTAAATATTTGATAGCATGAAGTGCAATTCTGATAATGTCTTTTCTATAGATAAAGAGAATTGCTAGTAATGAGGCCGTATTGGTGATAATAGCAAACGTAAAGCCTTGATCTCCCAGCCCAAGAATTTGACTGATTATCATAACATGTCCACTTGACGACACAGGTATCGGCTCGGTAAAGCCTTGAACTAACCCGATAACAATCATTTTTAAAATTAAGATAATATCTGTATTCATTGTTAAATTCTCCTTGGAATTTCATTTTAGTGTTTTTATAATTATGCTAACTTGTAAGCTGACACAAATAAAAAACAGTTACCATACGACAACTGTTTTTCAGTTCTGGAAAGTGGTAATCTTATCGATGAAATTAGTTAAAAAAGGAACTTAAAGCTTCCTTGTTAGTGTCTAAATCTGTCTTTAGAACAGCTCCCACATTCGTTACGTGATTCTCATAGGAATCCTGAATGGGAATTCTTAAACTATCCAGTCCATCTGTGCTGTTCAAAAATAACCCTTTGCTAAGTGACAGTATTGATTGGGTATCTAAGTTCGTATCAATATACGGAATAGCAAGTCCAACAATTTTCGGAAGATTGTACAGGCTATGAGCACTAATTGCTTGCTCTTTTAGCTTAGACATCACTTCCTGCTGGCGCTCCACTCGCCCGAAGTCACTTAATCTATCATGGCGAAAACGAACATAACCAAGCAAATCTTTCCCGTGCAGAGTTTGACTGCCAGGTTTTAATACAGTTCCAATACCATAAGACATTTCGTATGGAATATCGACCTGTATCCCTTCTGGTGTAATGATATCTACTAATTTAGAAAATCCTTTAAAATCGACAATGACATAATAATTCACATCTATATCAAAGTTTTCTTTGATAGTTTGTCTTACTAATTCAGGTCCGCCAAATGCAAATGCCGCGTTTATTTTCTGAAGACCGTATCCAGGTACATCGACATATGTATCTCTCATTATGGAGGCAAGTTTTATTTTATTATTGTTAGAATTATAATTAGCTATCATTAAAGTATCAGACCGTGAATGAGCTTCCCCTCTTGAATCACTTCCGATTAATAAAACATTCATTTCTCCTAGTTGAGGTTCAACAGACAAAAAATCATAATCTTCACGACCCTCGTAATCCACATCCTTAGCAGACTCTAATACACCACTTCTATACTGATAAATAATAAACATAGTTATTATTGCTATCAGCAATATGATTATGAACAGTATATTCCTAACCCATTTTCGTTTCTTTTTTACTTCGCCTTTACTTCTCAAAATCTTCACCTTCTAAAAATATTTAAAATCCATTACTCTCATTGAAATACCTGTATAAAACTATAGAGAGACATTTACACCTTTATGTAAACATGGTTGCTCATCATCTATTAGTTTTCATCCCTTTGCATTCCTGTATAAATGAGAATTAAACGGATTAGTTCTAACACTGCAACAGCTGCTGCTGCTACATATGTTAACGCTGCTGCATTCAACACCTTTTTTGTGTCTCTTTCTTCACCATTATTAATGATTCCTAATGAGACAACTTCATCCATTGCTCGATTTGATGCGTTAAATTCAACAGGCAATGTAACAAATTGAAATAATACTGCTGCTGCCATAGCAATTATTCCTAGCAGCACAAAATTACTTAAGCCTGCAATTAATCCGATTAAAATGAAAATCCATGAAAAATTACTGCCTATATTAGCAACAGGTACTAAAGCGTGCCTAATTCTTAAAAAAGAATATTCCTGCTGATCTTGAATAGCATGACCAACCTCGTGAGCTGCAATTGCTGCTGCAGCTAAAGAATGTCCATGATAATTATTCGTTGACAGACGGACTACTTTTGACCGCGGATCATAATGGTCAGATAGCTCCCCGGGAGTTTCTTCAACTGAAACATCATATAAACCGTTTGAATCAAGTATCTTTCTGGCTACTTCTCTCCCTGACAGGAAGGAAGAAGACTCGACTTTTGAATACTTTTTATAAGCTCCTTTGACTCTTAACTGTGCCCATAATGGTATAATCAAAATGATGATAAAATAAACTAAGAACATGTTTTCCCCCCTAAGTAACGTACTTCAACGAATTAAATCGTAATTATTACGTTTTTTGTCGTCTCAGCTTTTAAATTTAGTACCAGCTTAGTATAATAATTGACATTTTGTCAACAAAATAGTATATTTCAGTTGTTATAAAAATGGAGGATTGAATA
>JAPSHL010000303.1 GCA_031179905.1 Bacillus sp. (in: firmicutes)
TCCCCAATGGAGAAAAGGGCATTTTCAACTGCGACAGGCAAAAATAGACTGCTTCCTTTCACCAACTCCTTACAATCAATATTTCCACCGCAATAACGGGGAGGAGGTGTTGAATGTACGCCTTCTTCCTTAGGTGCGACTCCCATTACTCCCATGAACGGCTTTAGGGAAACGGTAAATGTTTTACCATTTATATTGGTGGTTCCTGTCATCAGCTGCGAATCAAGCTGCCAGTCAAGCTGAATTTTTTCTTGCTCTGTAATTTTAAGTGCGAGGTTTTGCCAGTTTGTTATCCCGCCGCTCCAATTCCTGCCGTACCAGCCTGGTACAATATCATTAATTTTAATTTCCAAAACCATGCCAGGCTTGGCATTTTTAACAGCGATTGGCCCTATCATCGGATGGCCGCGCCTTTCCTCTTTTTGACTAGAGTTGAAAGTATTGTATTCAGCAGTTGCTGATTCTGAAAACCCCCATTCAATATCTAATGTTTGTAACTGTATACTGTCACCTGATTCGACTGTCAAGACAGGCTTGTAATCCCGGCTGAATGAACCGTGAAGATTTTCTTGTTTTAATGTCAATATATGTCTCAAAGCAACCACACCTTCCTATCTCTTCCTTATTTCTATACCTGAATAAAAAAAACCTTTTTCAGAAGTTGAAAAAGGCCGAGTTAATAATAGTTTTTTTCATCAGGTGTATGAATTTTTGTGAGATTATGGACCTTTGTCGAAATTAATTTAGAGGACAGGCGCTGTTTCAATGTAGGAAATATATGACTTACATAATCATCGATTGACCTGCAGTAAACAATTTCAGAAAGATAGATATCAAAGGTACAGGAGACACGAACGTGAATATCGCCATCTAAATCAAAAGGTTCAGAAACTGAAAGTACCTCATATTTATCAGAAAACTTGTTTTTTACTCCGTTAATCTTTTTCGACACATGCAGTTTATAGTTGGAAGTTTGTGTCGGTTTAAAGTTGAAGTCGGCTATACCAATTGCATTTATCATTTTTTCCTCCAATAAAATTAAACTAAATATGATTATATCATGAAATTAAGAGATATTAATAAAACATAAAGACTGGAAAAAGCAGGCATATAAATTAGCGAGAGTCATATAAATAAATGGTACGGCTTAAAGGTGTAAATCTCGTCCTTTATCATTTCATTTCTTTGGCTCTGTAACACCGCTATTATTCTTTTTAAGTACTGATTTTTTTGTGTTATTTAAAGAGAAGTTTGCAAACTTTAATCCAGTTATTTCAAACATTACAGAGTTTAATTTTATGAAGGTTGGCAATTCATTCCAATGCTCTAAGGGGAATGGAAAAATAATTTTTCATAAAGGAGACTATATGAAAACAAAAGCAAAAATCACAGGTGTAAAGTATAAGCCAGAGTATACCCATCCGAGATATAAAGTGAAACTAGAGACACCAGAGGGGAAAGAGCTGATTATTGAGTTTGATTATACAGACGCATCAGGAAGGAAGGGGTATAAACCGATTGGCGTCAGACATGATGGGGAAGATATGGGTGTGAAGCTATCCTGGTATTCTCGTCATGTAGAAGGTATGACAGTTTCCGAATTTTTAAATATTTTAGCATTTAAAATAAATAAAAAATATAAAGTGATTTCCTAAAATACTTATTTTGTAAATGAAAGCGGCTGAAAACCAGCCGCTTTGCTTGTTTATTGCAATGTTTTGGAAGCAAGCCATTCCATAAGTGTGATATTATTACCGTTGATAGTAGTTACAGGGTCGTTGTTAAAAACATAAATCCATGACCAGTGACCGTCATATTGATAAGGACTTCCATCTGGATTATGGTAAAGACCTGATGTGTCATGAACGTCATTATACAACGTTAAATGAACATCATCTGCGTTTGCGGCAATAAGTCTCTTATATGTCGGTATCGTGTTTAATTCTGGAAGAAGTGTTGTGTCATTTTTTGCAGTTATAAACCAAGTTGGTATTTCCTTTAAGCTAGATATATCCTCATCGGTAACATATTTATCATTTAAGCCTTCGCACACAGGGAAAGCTGCAGCGAAATACCCAGGATGATCCCGAGTCATAAGCAGTGTCATATAGCCTCCATTAGAAGCACCGCCAATATAAATCCGGTTTTTGTCGATGTCAGGATTATTGTTTACGTATTCTTCAATGAGAGACATCAATGCTTCTGAATATTTGGAAGTGCCGTCTGCCCTGCCAGTCAGGCCATCCATCCAATAAGTCGGAGCTTGAGGTGCCAATACGTATGCTCCGTCAAATATGGACTGCATGCCGTCAGAAGCGAAATGGACGGCTTTATTTCCAGAAATAGGGATAGTGGCATCCGTTCCGCCTTCACCGCCGCCGTGGAGCCAGATAATTAACGGGTTTTTCTGTTTATCTTTTGCAGGAGCGAAATCAGCATATGTCAATGTAGTGCCATCAGCTGAATGTTTTCCTAAAGAAAATTCACCTACCAAACCATTTTCCGCACCTGTATATTTTGTGATAAGAAGCTCAGATATCTTATTGTTTCCATTCAACTTTATATCTTTCACTTGTTGAATTTCATAACTAAAATCTACCCATTCGTTTAACCCTGTTGCAAAGTCATAGTTCATTGCTGCGCTTATAGTCACTGTTGGACCATGCTCAAGTTCAAGGACTACAAACTTTCCATTATTGGTAGCGTTTCCATTTTTGTCGGAAACAAAAGCATTCGTAACATTGTTATATCCTTCTTCTAACAGGGGATTAGCTAGCCTGCTGTCACTCCTTGTGACATGTACCTTGAAAGTATCCTTATCGACACTGTTTTGGGGGATGTTTTTGCCAATATCAACAATTAGCTTTGTAACACTTGGACCCCAATCTTTCACTTCGATTACTGTGCGATAAGAAGTATTATTCTTCCCTTTTTGCGCAGCGTCGGCACCAGTGCTGTAAGTGAAAACCAAGATGAAGCCTAAAGTAAACAATAAAGCAGATTTTATGTACTTTTTCATATTTTAGCAGCTCCTCTCCTATGTTTATGAAACGCTTACAAAAATAATGCTATCATGTTGGTAAATGAATGATAAGGGAGGAAAAGCCTATTTTAGTAAGTTAATTCAGCAATATATTAAAAACTTACTGTAATGATGCCTATATTGCTCCTTCCTTTTCTTGACCAGTGTTGAAATATTCAAGTAAACTAATGGAGAAACCATGAAAAAGTGAGTGATACCGTTGGGTGTAACGATAAAGGATATTGCCAGATTAGCTAATGTATCGCATACGACTGTTTCTAGAGCGCTTAATGGAAGCCCTCTAATAAAACCAGATACTAGAAAAAAAATTATGGAACTGGCAGAACAGCTTCAGTATGTACCGAATTATAGTGCCAAAAGTCTTGTCCTAAAGAAATCTTATACGATTGGCTTGTTCTTTACGAGCATATCAAATGGAACTTCTGCAAGTTTTCTTGCCAATGTGATAAAAGGAGTAAACGGTGAGATAGATGAGAATTATAATTTATTCGTAAGGGGAATAGATGACTTTAAAGATTTTGCAGCAATTAACAGCCAAAGATTTGATGGCATAGTATTAATGAGTCAAAGCGATAACGATGATGCTTTTATCCAGCATGTGCAGAAGCAAAATATTCCGATAGTTGTCCTTAATCGGGAAATTGATGATCCTTCCATTACGAACATTCTTTCAAATGATGAATCTGGTGCAATGGAGGCGACTAATTACTTAGTTGGGCAGGGACACACACAAATTGCCATTATTGAAGGAAAAGAAAGCTTCAAAACAGCATTAAAAAGAAAAAATGGTTATATGCAAGCGTTGATGCAGAATGGCCTAGCCATAAACAAGCGGTATATGGTAAAGGGCAGTTATGATATGGAAAGCGGATATCAAGCAATGGAGCAACTTCTTTCATTGAACAATCCCCCAAGCGCTGTTT
>JAPSHL010000304.1 GCA_031179905.1 Bacillus sp. (in: firmicutes)
AGTTGTTCACTATATTGAATATTAACATAAAAAAGCCGAACAGAATCGGCTATTACCATTAATTTTTTTCGAATATAATCTTGTTTGACCATCTTTACAAATATAATGATGCGACAAAAATACCTAAGACGTCTTTGTAAATATCATCAAACTGAGATAAGGGCAGAGGATTTATCCCTTTTCCCAACTCTAAGGTAAAACCTGGCTGTCGGAATTCCTGAATAAACCAATCTTTATAGCCAGCATGACTGTCGACATTTTGAACTGCTTTATATCCGCTTAACCTGGAAAATTCGGTTGCGATGAACGCTGATTCAGACGGTTCAAAATTTTCATATCCCCAATAAAATTCTTTGCCCTGTGTATGGAAAGCAATCATTCTGTTGAATTTCTCTTCCTTTGCTAGCTTCGCCATTATCTGTGCTTCAGGCTCTGTAAGTGGAGCCTCTCCAGGATAATCACGAGGAGCAGGGCTTTTTGGCTCCTTCCGATTCTTCTCAATTTCCCAAAATGCAGGAAATTGATTATTCAAATCCACTCCATTGATATTAGCCTTCCATCCTGTAAAGTCCGTACTGCCACCATTAATAGCTACAACTTCCCTACTTATATGATCCGGAGGTCCGTTAAGCACTAAATTCACTCCATCAGGATTTACCATAGGCACAATAGATATATCTACATTTCTATAAATAGGCAATATGTCAATATTGTTTATTTTTCCGCCGTTTGTGATGGCCAGTAGAAAATCATTTACATATGACATAAGGATTGCACTTGTAATCCATTCATTAGCATGGAAGCTTCCGTTCATATGTACTTTTTTGCTGCCATGGCCAATTCGAATTTCATGGACATCATTGCCAAGTACACTTTTCCCTAATGTATTAATTTTAATAAAAGGATAATGTTTTTTTAAGTTTTCTATGTCATTCAGCAACGATTGATAATCATACTTTTTCCTTACATTCACTAAATTTTGTAAGATTCGTTTCGGAGCAATGATTTCATCACCCGTCCCAAGCTCATTAATATTCACTTTTTGGTTCAGCAAAAGAAGACTGTCGACCGAAATATTTCTGCTTCCAGCTATCTTCCATAAAGCATCTCCCTCTTTTAAATGCAGAGTTTCTGCCTGAAAGCCTGGAATATGAATGCAGTCTCCAACTTTTAGACCATCCTGGTCACAATTCCGATTGCTGTCCGCCAACAACTGGAACGGTATCATAAACAGTCTGCTGTAATACGATAGAGTGTCACCGTTTCTTGCCATTACCTCCATACATATACACTCCTTTCATCACTATATATTTATGATGAAAAGGAGAAAACCATTCATCCTCACGAATATACTCTGCATTAAAACACCCAATTTATACCAATTGTATCATAAATAGATCTTTGTTTTGCATAAAAAAAGATCTATTCTTACGAACAGATCAAAATAATATTATTTATTTGCAAGCCATGCTGCACCAATGACTCCTGCAGTGTTTCCTAATGTAGCCACATCGATAACTGTTGACTGTGCCACAGCTTTAAAAGAATATTTTCGGAAGTACTCGTTAACAGGCTTTAATAAGATATCTCCTGCTTTTGAAACACCGCCTCCAAGCACAATTTTTTCCGGATTTAAAGTGTTGGCAATATTTGCAAGCCCTAGACCTAAATGAAAAGCCACAAAGGAAACAACCTCATTCGCAATTTCATCACCGGCAATTGCTTGATCAAATACATCCTTTGCAGATATTGTGCCGTTATTCTGCAGAATTTCCTGCAGGCTGCTCGTTGGATTTTCTGCAAGGCGCTCTTTTGCAATCCTCACAATCCCTGTTGCAGATGAGATAGTTTCCAAGCAACCAGTTTTCCCGCAGTTGCAAGGCGCCCCATTTTCCACAATTGAAGTTATATGCCCAATTTCACCTGCTGCTCCTTTGGCCCCCTGTACAATCTTGCCATCAACGATGATGCCGCCGCCAACTCCTGTGCCTAATGTCACACAAACAAGATCCTTATAACCTTCACCTGCACCCTTCCACATTTCACCAAGAGCTGCACAGTTTGCGTCATTATCAAGTATAACAGGCAAGCCGAGATCTCTCTCCAAGTTATCTTTCAGCGGAAAATTATCTGGCCAACTAAGATTTACCGTATTGTAAATGATGCCAGTTTCATAATCAAAAGGACCAGGCGCTCCCATACCTGCACCTAGTACATCTTCCTTCTTATGGTTCCATTCTGCAAGCTTCTCATTTATAGATTTTGCGATATCACTAGTAATGTTCGCACCTTCATTAGAATTATCTGTAGGGATTTCCCAGTTATCAATCATACTCCCATCTGTTGTTAAAAAGGCAATTTTCACAGTCGTACCGCCTAAATCGATTCCAACCACCCATTTTTCTTGCATCTGCATTCTCCCCAATCTATTTCTATTTCTCTTTTAATCGCTGTATTTCTTGATTTAATAAAAAAGCAGCCATATCAAATTCTTGTTTTTCTATTATTTCTGTGTGACGAAGCTCTTGTAATTCTGCTTTCATCAGCTCTAAATCACCTAACCTGTCACCTACATATATTATTGTACCGAACCTTTTTAAAAATTGTTGCACATCGTATATCGTCTTCATTACATTCCCTCAAAACTTCCCCATTTACGTTCGGG
This sequence comes from Bacillus sp. (in: firmicutes), assembly GCA_031179905.1. GTDB lineage: Bacteria > Bacillota > Bacilli > Bacillales > Cytobacillaceae > Niallia. Next base: position 2,666 of record JAPSHL010000304.1, read on the forward strand.
AATTTCCTTCCTAATTAAATCGTTTTCATTTTTTAGTATAATTCAAAATCAGCATTTACTCAAGAACGAGATAATAATCATTTTCATTCTGATTGATAGGGAAATATTGCAAAAAATATGAATGTCTGCAGCTGATTCTTCATATAGTGAAACAAGCGTTTAAAGGCTGTCCTTTTGCCGTTTATCCAACAGGAAAAGTGGTGTCACTATTGAAAAAAGACTTTATTGTTTTAAGCATTTGCCTTGTTATCATTATTAGCTCTGTTTATTTTTTCCAGCAAAATCAAATAGCAAAAGAAAGTATTACATATTTTCCAATTGACCCAAGTGTATCCTTTCCGACAGCAGTTACAAAGTTAGAGCTTGGGAAGAAAAGATATGATGAATACAGTATCGAATGGGAGACAAAAAGCATTGTAAATAAAAAGGCCTACTTAAGACAAAACATGGGTTTGTTATATGCAAACGGCCGACTTATTAACACGATGGGAGCATGGAAGCAAAATACAATGGAGCTTACCGAGCATAAGACAGTCGTGGAACGAGACAGCCGCCTGTTCCAGGCTGTCGCCTTCCATTATGCCGAAATTCATGATGAAAATGACCGTATCTTCAGCTCTCAAAAACTTTCCTCCAATCATTTGTATGTTATTAATTCAAAGTTTGACCAAACCCCTCTCGGCTTTTCAACACCTCGAACAGGAGAAGAAAGACAATGGAAAAATACTTTAGATGAAGAAACGGAAGACGTGATTGAGTATCAGTTAAATGCGGCTGTAAAACATTATTCTATATCATTGGAGGAATATCCAATTAGAATATTTTTAACAGAGCTTGCAGCCTATAATGACAAACCTATTCCAGGTTTCACTCAAACACAAACAGCCAATATTATTGGTCAGCTTACAGAAGGATTATACAAAAATTATTTCCTGGGAATTACAAAAGAGGATGGTACCATTACAAAAGCAGTTGGGAGCACAGTTCCTGTCATTCTTTTCGGAAAAGATCATTTGCTCGTCGTTTTTACAACTGGAGATAATCAACCCGTCATATTAAGACAGCAAATTTCAACATCTAAGTAATACAGCGCCTCTAGAAAAGGGCGCTTATTTTTTGAGGCTTGCTGTAAAATCATAAGCTAAAGTTAAATAAAATAAAAAAGACCTTAACAGGTCTTTTATTGGTAAACAGTTGGCTTTGAAAATACATTGCTCATCATTTTGTTGCGCAAACCCGGGAGATTCATAACAATTTTAATTAAATATTGTCTGATCATCGGGCTTTTTAAAACAGTGTT
>JAPSHL010000078.1 GCA_031179905.1 Bacillus sp. (in: firmicutes)
CATGTTATGAAATGGTAGAGGCATTGAGTACATTCAAGAAAGAGCCACAAGAAGCAAGCTGATAGTTAGATAAATGAAACTGTTTGAAGGAAGGCATACTGCCCTGCTGCCAAACAGTTTTTTTTTTGTTCTGTTGGCTTGTGCGCAGGTTTATCTGATTTGGACAAGGGTAAAGAAAACCAGAGATAGATACTAAAAGGCGAAATTATTTGGATTCCGTTATGTGTCAAAGCAATACCAATGATTGGACTTAGAAAAAAATCCTTTTGGCTGCAACAGAAAATTTTGCAGTAAATGTCCTGTGTTACCTAAGATGGTAATATTCACATCGAAGAGAAAATTTTACGTAAGTAAATGCATAGAACTTTCCATATGAAAGATACTAAGTTTAAATATGGTAGCATTTCATATTCTAAAGAAGAAATACTTACCAATATTAAAAAATCATCTGATGAAAGTGAGGCAACATGAAATGAAAGCAACTGGAATTGTGCGTCGAATCGATGATTTGGGTCGTGTAGTTATCCCAAAAGAAATCAGAAGAACTTTACGTATACGTGAAGGAGATCCACTAGAAATATTCGTAGATCGCGATGGAGAAGTAATCCTGAAGAAGTATTCGCCTATAAGCGAGTTGAGTGATTTCGCTAAAGAGTATGCAGAAGCTCTTTATGATAGCCTAGGAAGCTCTGTATTAATATGTGACAGGGATACTTATATCGCAGTTGCAGGTGGTTCGAAAAAGGAATATTTAAACAAGAGCATCAGTGAAGTCGTTGAAAAGGCAATGGAAGACAGAGGATCAGTGCTTGTTACGCAACAAGAGCAAGTTGCGCTGGTTGATAACAATACAGAAACTGTTAGTGCCTATACAATTGGGCCGATTATTGCAAATGGTGATCCTATTGGTGCAGTTATCATTTTTTCTAAAGAAACTTCTCTTGGTGAGGTTGAAAAGAAAGCAGTTGAAACTGCTGCAGGCTTTTTAGCTAGACAAATGGAATCCTAATCTTTAATAACATTTAAGGACAGCTATATTGGCTGTCTTTTTGTTTTTCAGAAATTTTGTATTTGTTATATAAAGAGTAGAACAATTCTGTTATAATTAACATATAACAGTTATAGGAGAATAAAAATGTACATTAAATTAGACCCTCAATCAGACTTCCCTATCTATTCCCAATTAATACATCAATTAATGGAAGGAATTCTAAAAGGGGAATTAAAGGAGGGAGAAATGCTTCCTTCTGTAAGGTCCTTGGCAGCTGACTTAGGTATTAATATGCATACAGTTAATAAAAGCTATCATGAGCTTGAAAAGAGAGGAGTCATTCAAATCATTCCAAAATCAGGAGCGATAGTAAGACTTCAACATGCTGAGTATGGATCAGAACATTACGCGCGGCTTGCAAGAGAAATGAAACCGGTGTTGCTTGAGGCAATGACATTGGGAATGGGGAAAGCAGAGATAAACGGTCTTGTCGAAATGCTGATAAATGAATCTAAGGGGGAGTAAACATGGAACAAGGAATATTCATAGTCTTAATGATTTTTCAAACCGTGATGCAGATTATTATCCCTGTTGTCATGAGAAAGACTCATGTATTTGGTGTGTATGTACCAGGTGAATATAAGGATGTAAGTTCAGTCCGGTTTTATAAAAAACTATATGTTATCAGTTATTCAGCAGTGTCATTGGCTATTATTGCTGGTTATGCAGTAAGGATGAATAAATTGGATCCAAGTATGACCGCAGCTTTAGGTATGGTGCTCCTCTTGTCCACGATGATTTGGGGGCTGATTTTATATTTTTACTGCCATGGAAAGATGTTGGAATTAAAAAGGAAAGCAGGTTGGTCTTCCGCATTAAAGGAAGTAAATATTACAGACTTAAGCGCCAGAAGGCTTGACGAAATGCTGCCATGGTTTATAGTAGCAATGCCAATTCTCTTAACATTAGGGTTAAGTGTGCTCACCCTTACTCAATATACACATATCCCGGACAGTATTCCAACACACTGGGGAGCAAACGGTCAGCCTGACAGTTTCACTGAGAAAAGTTATGTTTCAGTGCTCACCCATTTGCTGCTGCTATTGGTAATGCAGGCAATGTTTGTTGCCATCCACGAATTTACTAGAAAATCAGGAATTAAGATAAGCGCTACTAATAAAGCTGGTTCTAAGACAAGGCAGCTGATTATGAGAAAGTACAACAGCTGGTTTTTAGCAATTATCTCTCTAGTAATTACGATATTGTTGTCCTTCCTTCAATTGTCCATTATTTATCCCGGCATATTTGATGAGACGCTTATGCTGCTTTTCCCCTTAGTGTTCCTTGCGGTTGTATTAATTGGAACTCTTGTTTATGCAGTGAAAGTAGGGAAGCTGAATGTGCAGCTTGAGGCTGTGATTAAAGGGGACGACACGAAGGAAGTTTCTGATTTTGACTCAGACTATTATTGGAAGGCTGGGCTTTTCTATTTTAATAAAAACGATCCATCCTTGTTCGTAGAGAAAAGGTTCGGAATAGGCTGGACCATCAACTTTGCACAACCGTTAGGATATGTACTAATTATAGGACCTTTAGTTCTTATTATACTCGTGACATCCTTTCTATAACGTAAAAAAGGAAAATGCCTAAGCATTTTCCTTTTTTTAGCATTTTACATGGTGCGCAAAGGCAAATAGAGTGAAATTATGCTATAATACAAGCGAAACAGAAGATGGAAGGGGCCTTGCTTGTGCCTAAACAATCAAATAATTGGTTCAAAGGTGCTATTATACTGACAGTTGGAGCGCTTGTTGTAAAAATATTAAGCGCTGTATACAGAATACCCTTTCAAAATATAGTCGGAGATACTGGTTTTTATATATATCAACAGGTTTACCCAATCTATGGTGTGGCAATATCTTTAAGTACATATGGATTTCCTGTTGTAATTTCCAAGTTATACACGGAAATGAAATCAAAAGATGATTTAATTGGGCTGGAAGGACTTATTCGTTCCTCCTTTTTGCTTTTATATTCAATAGGAATAGGCGCTTTCTTGTTTTTATTCTTTGGTGCTGAATATTTGTCAGCTGCAATGGGTGATGAAGAATTAGCTATTCTAATAAGAGTCATATCTTTTGCCTTTTTGTTTACCCCTTTTGTTGCTACCTCGAGGGGAATCCTCCAGGGAGAAGGAAACATGGTGCCAACAGCCGTTTCTCAAGTTGCTGAACAGCTGATGAGGGTAGGTACCATTCTATTTTGTTCAGTCTATTTCATTAGTAAAGGTTATTCTTTATATACAGTTGGAGCAGGAGCAATGCTTGGCTCTGTGACAGGTGGCTTACTCTCTTTTTTAGTGTTGTTTTACTTTTATAAAAAGCATCGCACTCTAAGTGACGGTCCGTCTGTTTACAGGATCCGTAGGAGCAATAATAAAAAAATTATTAAAAAAATCATATATGAAGGAATTACTATTTCTGTAAGCAGTATGCTGCTAATCTTATTGCAGCTTGCCGATTCTTTGACCATCTATACCCAACTACTCTCTGTTGGAATTCATGGAGAACAGGCAAAGGTGCTAAAGGGGATTTATGACAGAGGTCAGCCTTTAATACAGCTTGGTACGGTCATTTCTACTTCAATGGCTTTAACGTTAGTGCCATTTATCACAGGGGAAAGATTGAAAAAGGAAAAGAGCCTTTTAGCCGAAAAGGTTAGGTTTTCACTAGTGGTCAGCATTTTCTTTGGATTTGGTGCCTCAATTGGGCTAATAAGCATGATTAATGAAGTGAACGGCATGCTTTTCCAAAATGAACAGGGATCCCAAGTGCTGGCGATCTTATGCTTTGTCATTCTGCTTAATGCAATGATTGTTACATGTACTGCTGTTCTTCAAGGGTTAGGTTCCACCCTTTACCCGGCTATCATTGTGGTGATTGGGTTTGTCATTAAATATGCGTTAAACGGTCCATTCGTTACTGCCTTTGGAACGAGTGGTGCTGCATATGCAACTAACTTAACACTAATTATAATACTAGTATTAATGGCCGTTAAACTATATATGCTATTAAGAGTGCCGCTTTTAGATAGAAAGCATGTAATGATAATCCTGTTTGCAGCTGTTTGCATGTACTTATCTGTTGAAGGGTATATCCATCTTACGGATATATTTATTCAAAAGGAGGACAGCCGTTTGCTGTCCGCATTCCAATCCCTGACCGGAGTAGTCCTCGGAGGATTTATCTATGTCTTCCTCGTTCTTAAGGGCAATGTGTTTAAAGAGCAGGATTTGCTTGTATTGCCGTTCGGAAGTAAGTTAAGCTGGTTTTTACCTAAGAAAGGAAGGTAATGGAATGAAAAATATTAAAGTAATAGGACTTGGTGCAGGTGATATTGATCAGCTTCCACTTGGTGTCTATCGAAGCTTAATGAATAATAAGCAAAAGGTTTATGTACGTACAAAGGATCATCCTGTTCTCACCGTACTTGAAGAAGAAGGCGGAGAATTTATCTATATGGATTACATATATGAAAAGCATGACCAATTTGATGCTGTCTATAGTGAAATAGTAGAGGTCCTGATGAAAGAAGCTGAGAAAGAAGCTATTGTTTATGCAGTACCAGGTCATCCTCTCGTAGCGGAAAAAACGGTGCAGCTTCTTATTGAAAAAAGTGAACAAGGAGAGATTAACCTGCATATTGGAGGAGGTCAAAGCTTTTTAGATAATATCTTTCAAGCATTGAAGATCGACCCTATTGATGGCTTTCAGCTGTTAGACGGAACCGATTTGCACAAAGATGAACTGCAGTTCACACAGCATCTTATCATTGGTCAAGTATATGACGCTTTTTCAGCATCAGAGGTTAAGCTTACCTTAATGGAAAAACTTCCGTATGATTATCCTGTGACCATCGTTACTGCTGCTGGTAGTGCACAGGAACGAATCAGGACGATAGAGCTCCATGAATTGGACAGAGAGGTTGAGTTAAATAACTTAACTTCTCTGTATATACCACCAGTGCAAGATGAACGAATGCTCTATAAGCAGTTCGCAAAGCTGAGGCAAATAATTTCAATTTTAAGAGGTCCTGAGGGATGTCCTTGGGATAAAGAACAGACCCATGATTCGCTTAGAAAGCACTTAATTGAAGAATCCTTTGAACTTGTTGAGGCAATCAATGAAGGAGATATAGATAATATAATTGAAGAGCTTGGAGATGTATTGCTTCAGGTTATGCTTCATAGCCAAATTGGCGAGGATGAAGGTTATTTCTCCATTGATGATGTGGTGGAAGGAATATCAGAAAAAATGGTACGCCGGCATCCTCATGTTTTTGGAAATGAAAAAGCAGAAACAGTGGAAGAGGTATTGGATACGTGGCAACAAGCAAAGAACACAGAAAAGCTGGAGAAAAGGGCATCCTTGCTTGATGGGGTATTGAGCAGCGCACCTAATCTCTCTAGAGCTTATGATCTTCAAAGAAAAGCGGCAAAAGCTGGTTTCGACTGGCCGGAAGTATCAGAAGCTTGGGATAAAGTAAAAGAAGAAATAAAAGAGTTCAGGGAAGAAGTAGAGAACGGAGCAAGTAAAGAAGATATGGAAAAAGAATTTGGTGACATTCTGTTCTCTTTCGTAAATGTGGCTAGATTTTACAAAATAGATCCTGAATTAGCTGTCTTTCGCACTAATCAAAAGTTCATAAGCAGATTTCAATATATTGAAGCAAAGGTAAATGAAATAGGTAAGCAAATAAAAGAACTTCCGCTAGTAACTTTAGATAGTTATTGGGAAGAAGCAAAACAAATGGAAAAGAAAAACGGATAAGGAGTGAACGTTTATGCGATTGGACAAGTTTTTAAAAATTTCTCGATTAATAAAAAGAAGAACATTGGCTAAAGAGGTTGCAGATCAAGGGCGGATACTTATAAACGGAGTTCAGGCAAAAGCCAGCAGCAATGTTAAGGTGGGCGATGAGCTGCAAGTCCGTTTTGGTCAAAAGTTAGTAACAGTCAAAATAGAAATGCTGCAGGATTCAACTAAAAAAGAAGATGCGGCTAATATGTATAAAATCATTAAAGAAGAAACAGTATCCTAGTTTAATTAAAGGAATTACCGGGGTATAAAAGACAAAGTAACAAAGCAATAACTTTTGAATAAAAAGAGCTTGTTCTTTTTTCTACTCCCTCCTCATACACTTGTACAAATGATTGTACTTTTGTGATTGTGAGGGATAAGGATATGAACCAAAATTATGATTCCAATACCGCGAAAACGAGCACCCTAGAGCATGATGTCATCATGAGAGGAAGAAGATTGCTCGACATAACAGGGGTCAAGCAAGTAGAAAGCTTTGATAATGAAGAGTTTTTGCTGGAGACAGTGATGGGTTTCTTATCTATTCGAGGACAAAATCTACAAATGAAAAACCTGGATGTGGAAAAAGGGATTGTTTCTATTAAAGGCAAAGTGTTTGAATTGATTTATGTAGATGAACAAAGCGGAGAAAAAGCTAAAGGTTTCTTTAGCAAGATATTCCGATGACACTATCTACTCAATTCATGACCATGCTGGCTATGGTCGGCATGGGTTTGTTTTTTGGAATTAGCTTAGATACGTATCAGTTCTTTTTGAAAAGAACTGAAAGAAAAAAAAGCATCGTTTTTTTCCACGATCTCCTATTTTGGGTTTTACAGGCCTTGTTAATATTTTATGTCCTTTTTTTGGTGAACCAAGGTGAAATCCGGATTTATTTAGTACTAGCATTATTATTAGGTTTTACCGCATACCAAGCATTATTGAAATCAATCTATCTTTCTTTTTTAAAGCTTATCATTTCAGTTAGTGTCCGGTTCTACCAGCTTACTGTTAAGGTAGTGGTAAATCTTATCTATAAACCTGTAAAAACACTTCTCATGTTTATGGTGTCTGTGGTAATTTTCTTATTAAAGGGACTTATGGCACTTGTCAACACTATAATCAGGGTATTAAGATTTATTCTGAAGATAGTTTTGCTGCCACTAAAATGGCTATTATCCTTAATATGGCTGGTTTTGCCGAATAAGGTTAAATTAATCGTCGAGAAATATTCCGTTAAATTGGCAGGATATTACACCATGATAAAGAAATATGTTAAGGAATGGATAAAAAATAGAAAAAAACAGTAAGGAAGGAGGAGCGGAGTATGAGTGTACTAAAAAAAACAGATGTGACAAAATTACAAACAGAATATACAGTACAGCAAGAAGAAATGAGTATCAGTGCAGCGAGAAAAAAGAAGCTGTTGTTTCGAAGGTTAACCGCTTTCTCTGTCTGTGCACTGGCAATAGGCTTTTTTATGATTTCGACACTCATATCACAAAGCTCCACATTGGAAGAAAAGGCTGCTGAAAAGAAAACGCTTGATGGAAAGATTGCTCTGCTGGAGAAAGAAGAGAAGGAACTAAAAGAACAAATTGTGAAGTTGAATGATGAAGATTATTTGGCCAAGCTTGCAAGGAAAGACTTGCTTCTTTCTGAAAAAGGAGAGATTATCTTCAGTATTCCGGATGAGAAAGATTAAACAAGCGCAAATGGAAAATAATAAGGGCAACAGTAATATTGACACCCTTTTTTTTCATTTTGTATAATATAGTATAAGTATGATTTTTTATATCCTTAAGGAGGCAAAACTTTTTTATGGCAATCGAAGTAGGCAGCAAGTTACAAGGAAAGGTAACAGGAATTACTAATTTTGGTGCGTTTGTAGAACTCCCAGAAGGTGCAACTGGTCTTGTTCACATTAGTGAAGTCGCAGATAATTATGTAAAAGACATTAATGATCACTTGAAGGTCGGAGACGTAGTGGAAGTGAAAGTTATTAATGTTGAAAAAGATGGCAAGATCGGCCTGTCTATTAAAAAGGCAAAAGATAGACCAGAAAGACCAGAGAGACCAGAGAGACCAGAAAGATCCTATGATCGTGGAGATCGCAGAGAGTCTAGAGGCGGCTACTCCAATAACGCATCAAGACCTCGCAATGCGAAATCGCATGATAACCGCGCTCCAAAGGAGAACTTTGAATCAAAGATGGCTCGTTTCTTAAAAGACAGTGAAGATCGGTTAACTTCTCTTAAACGAAATACGGAGTCTAAACGCGGGGGAAGAGGCGCTAGACGAGGGTAACTTGCTGCTGAATTTTTTGTTATAAGAAAAAGCAGGGTTTATCGTTCATAAATATTCCCATAGCTTAAGCAAGCCTTAACGGGCTTGCTTTTTTGTTTTTAAAAAACAATACATATAAAAAAGGCCGATAGAAAAATCTATCGGCCTTTTTGTAAAGGATAGCGGCGGAGGGGATCGAACCCCCGACCTCACGGGTATGAACCGTACGCTCTAGCCAGCTGAGCTACACCGCCATGTATTAAAAGCGCCTAAGGCACAAGATATATATTACAAACTTTTTTTGTAAAAGTCAACTGCTTTTTTAAAAGACATCCTAAACAGAGTGTAAAATAAAAAAGCCGTAGATAGCACTCATTTTTTGACAAATAAAATCAGGAGAAAGTAATTGCTTAAAAACCTAAAAGAGAGAAAACTTACAGCGAGAATGGATATAAACATAGGCACTGCCTTAGGAAGACAGTTTTTTTAAGGGGAAAGAAAACTAAAGTATGTCAGCTTCCGTTTTAGCGAAATTTGTTTGAATGCAAAAAATAGCTTGAAAGAAGTCGAGCGAAATATAGAGGCTTGTCCGCTCTTTTGACAAACTTTTACTATTACAACTCTTATAATTGTGAGCAACGATACCTGAATAGGGAGTGGAGTTAAATGGAAAAAGTGGAAAGGGATATTATTGACGGTATTGCAGATGTAGACTTTGGCAAATCAAAAGAGGGATTTGGCGTTATTTATCATAAATTCCATACGAAAGTAGAAAGCTTTTTTTTGGCCAAAGGCTATATACTTTTGGTAATTGGTTTTCTGTTGGGGAGAGCGCTCATTCTGGCGAAACTGACCCCGTTTGTTCTCCCTTTCTTCGCAGCAGTGTACTTAACGCGAAAGGAAAAGGCGCCGTTAGCGCTAGTAGGCTTGATTGGTGGAGCTGCTACTCTTTCCTTAAAGGAAGCATTTATCAGCTTTATACTTGCGTTTTTATTTCTCATTGTTTATAAGCCTCTCAGCAAGTGGAGGAAAAATGAGAATAACTTTGTCCCTGTTCTTGTGCTAGCGACTGTATTGTTAGTAAGCTTGGGCGAGTCTTATATTACAACAGATACAATAACAATGTATGGGGCAATGATGGCGCTTGTTGAAGCGAGTTTAGGTTATATTCTTACATTGATATTTATGCAGAGCCTACCATTATTGACTATCAGTAAGAGAAGACAAGCGTTAAAAACAGAAGAAATCGTATGTCTCATCATTATGCTGGCTTCTGTCATGACGGGAACAATCGGCTGGACATTGTATGACTTGTCAATAGAACATATTATGTCACGCTATCTTGTGCTTTTATTTGCATTTATGGCAGGAGCAACAATCGGCTCGACAGTAGGGGTGGTAACAGGACTGATATTCAGTTTAGCCAGCATTTCAAGTTTTTATCATATGAGCTTGCTTGCTTTTTCTGGTTTGCTTGGTGGATTATTGAAGGAGGGCAGAAAAGTTGGTGTAGCATTAGGGCTTTATATCGCAACATTATTAATAGGTATGTATGGTGAAGGTGGAGGTGTGCTGTCCGTATCACTTATGGAAACTACTGTTTCCGTTTTTCTGTTTATGCTAACACCATCCTTGCTCACTTCCCGAATAGCCAAGCATATACCAGGGACGGCTGAATATTCGCAGGAACAGCAACAATATATGAGAAAAATGAGAGATGTTACAGCTCAAAGAGTCTCCCAGTTTTCTACTGTATTTGAAGCACTCTCAAACAGTTTCTCTGCTAATAATTTACCAAATGACATAGATGATTCAGACAGAGAGCTTGATTATTTCTTAAGCAATGTAACGGAAAAAACATGCCAAACTTGCTTTAGAAAAGAGGCCTGTTGGGCTAGGAACTTTAATACAACATATGATTATATGAAGGATATTATGACAGAAATGTCAGAGACGGACGGCAATATTTCACTGGGCCTATCGAGAGAATGGGAGAAGCATTGTACAAGATCGAAAAAAGTAGTAGATGCTATACATCAGGAATTAACACTGTATCAGGCAAATCAAAAGCTTAAAAAACAAGTACAGGAAAGCAGAAAGCTTGTTGCAGACCAGTTATTAGGCGTTTCAGAAGTTATGGGAGATTTTGCGAAAGAAATACAAAGAGAAAGAGAAAATCATCATAAACAGGAGGAATTAATACTCGAAGCTATTCAAGAATTCGGCATCCATATAGAAAATGTTGAAATTTACAGTCTTGAGCAAGGAAACGTGGACATAGATATAACGATACCGTATAACACAGGATTTGGAGAGTGCGAAAAGCTTATAGCACCAATGCTTTCAGATATTTTAAATGAAACAATCATCGTGAATAAGGAAGAGACTGGAGGATACGGTAATGATTACAGCCATGCAACTTTCCGTTCTGCAAAAGCATTTGTAGTTGAAACTGGTGTTGCTCATGCTGCAAAGGATGGCGGCTTCATATCAGGGGACAGCTATTCAACAATTGAACTTGGATTAGGAAAATATGCTGTTGCTATAAGTGATGGCATGGGTAATGGTGAAAGGGCACATATTGAAAGTGAAGAAACACTTCAGCTCCTGCAAAAAATACTTCAGTCTGGAATTGAAGAGCAGGTTGCAATCAAATCCATCAATTCTGTTCTGTCCTTGAGGACAACTGATGAAATTTTTGCGACTTTAGATCTGGCGATGATTGACCTGCAAAATGCCAATGCTAAATTCCTAAAGATTGGTTCAACGCCAAGCTTTATTAAAAGAGGATCAAAAGTGATTAAAATTCAAGCAAGTAATTTACCGATGGGGATTGTTCAGGAATTCGATGTAGATGTGGTAAGCGAGCAATTAAAAGCAGGAGATTTATTGATCATGATGAGTGATGGGGTATTTGAAGGACCGAAGCATGTTGAAAATTTCGACTTGTGGATGAAGAGAAAAATCAAAGAGCTAAAAACAGAAAGTCCGCAGGAAGTTGCCGACCTTATTATGGAAGAGGTAATCAGATCCCGTTCGGGCCTTATTGAAGATGATATGACTGTGCTTGTTGCTCAAATTAATCACAATATTCCGAAATGGGCATCTATTCCAATGAAGGGATTCCAACAAAAAGCAAACTAGTTCTATAAAAGAGAGGTATAAATGCTCTCTTTTCCGTCGAAAATGGGACTAACTCATTAATAGATGGAGGGGAGAGAAATATGAAAACAGGTACATTAAAACAAATATTACTCATTACAGATGGCTGTTCTAATCAGGGGAATGACCCTATTGCTATGGCAGCCCTAGCAAATGAACAAGGAATTACTGTAAATGTAATTGGTGTAATGGAAAAGGATATCATTGATGATCGTGGTTTGAAAGAGATAGAGGAGATTGCCCTTTCAGGAGGCGGTGTGAGTCAGGTTGTATATGCACAGCAGCTTGCCCAAACAGTTCAGATGGTAACAAAAAAGGCAATGACTCAAACATTGCAAGGAGTTGTCAACAAAGAACTGCAGCAAATATTAGGAAACTCAAGCAGAGTAGAAGATTTGCCGCCGGAAAAACGGGGAGAAGTGATGGAGGTTGTTGATGAGCTTGGTGAAACAGTGGAACTAGAAGTCCTTGTTTTAGTTGATACTAGTGCAAGCATGAAACACAAGCTTCCTACAGTAAAGGAAGCCTTGATTGACTTGTCTCTGAGCTTAAATGCTAGGTCAGGCGAAAACAGGTATTCGGTGTTCGTATTTCCCGGGAAAAAGAAAGATGTCGAAAAGCTGCTTGATTGGACTCCGCGGCTAGAATCGCTAACAAGTATTTTTTCTAAACTCACAACTGGAGGTATTACACCTACTGGACCAGCCTTAAAGGAAGCAATCCAATACTTTAAGCAAAAACGTTCATTAAGGAGTTTGATTAGACGTGACGATGATGAATTCTATGAAGAGTCCATTTAAGATAAATCGCGGAACAATAATCATAGGGAAGTGGCATAAAAAGGAATATACCATTTTAAAGGAGCTAGGCTATGGAGCGAATGGGACTGTGTTTCTTGCAGAATCAGTGCTTGGCAAAGTAGCTTTAAAGCTAAGTGATAACGGAATGTCGATTATTTCAGAGGTGAATGTATTAAAATCCTTTGCTAAGGTCCAAGGTTACAGCCTTGGGCCTTCTTTAATAGATGTCGACGATTGGATCACAACAAGTGGAACAGTTTCTTTTTATGTTATGGAGTATATAAATGGTCCTAGCCTTTTATCTTTTATTGAGAATAAGGATAATTCCTGGGTCAATGTACTAATGATTCAACTATTGAAGGATCTCCAAGTCCTTCATGATAACAATTGGGTGTTTGGTGATTTAAAACCAGAAAACTTAATTATTAATGGGCCGCCCACTAGAATAAGATGCATTGATGTAGGCGGCACAACGATCATAGGAAGAGCAATAAAAGAGTTCACAGAGTTTTATGACCGAGGCTACTGGGGGCTTGGGTCAAGAAAGGCAGAGCCTTCATATGATTTGTTCGCTGTTGCTATGATTATGATAAACATCTCTTATCCGAAAAGGTTTGATAAGGTAGAAGGTGGGCTTAAACAGCTTCAAATTATGATCCAAAAGAAGCGGGAACTATTATCTTATGAAAGAATGCTTACGAAAGCACTAACAGGACAATACATCACTGCTGATGAAATGAGAAGAGAGCTAATCCAACTTTCAAGCGGCAAAGAAATAAAGGCGAATACAAGGGCAAGTGTCGCCGGCAATGTGAAAACACCTTCCGTACATAACAAAGGAAGTAGTTCAGGTAGAATTCAGGCACAACAAAAGAAGAAGGCGAAAAAGAAAAAAAGAACAGGCTATCTGGAATCTATTCTATTAATAGTAGTCATATCGTTGCTTTATATTGTATATATTTATGGACAATTGACCTGATATACAATGTAGAGACGAAGGGAAAGCATTTGATGTAGCTTCTTCAAAAATGTTATTCTTACATAAGCAGACTGCATGCTTACATAAAAAGGTCATAACAGATTACTATGCAGAATAGTGATAAATTAAGGAAGTATTTTAATGTTGGAAGAAAAAGTAGAAGAATATTTAAAGAAGAAGCAAGTGCCGCTTAGCGGTCAGAAGGTTCTGATTGGAGTTTCTGGCGGACCGGATTCCTTGGCATTACTTCATTTCCTTTGGAGCAGAGAATCAGCCTGGAATATAAGGGTAATGGCTGCTCATGTGGATCATATGTTCAGAGGGGAGGAATCACTAGAGGAAGCAAAATTCGTAGAAGAATTTTGCAAAGAGAAATCTATTCCGTTTATTTGGAAACAAATCAATATGCCGGCCATTATAAAGGAAACAGGGAAAAATGGTCAGCTAGCTTCAAGAGAAAACCGATATGCGTTTTACAAAGAAACTATGGATAAATATGATATATCCCTGCTCGCGCTCGGTCATCATGGTGATGACCAGATTGAGACCATTCTGATGCGCTTAACGAGGGGCAGCAGCGCTAAGTCAAGAGCTGGGATTCCATTCAGCCGGCCATTTGGTCCAGGGAGATTATTTAGGCCCTTTTTATGTTTAGAAAAGCAGGAAATAGAGGAATACTGTAATAGGCATATGCTTTCCCCTAGAAGAGACCCGAGTAACGATAAAGAAGTATACAGCAGGAACAGATTTCGAAAACATGTCCTGCCATTCTTAAAGCAAGAGAATCCGAATGTTGCAGCTCATTTCCGACGTTTCAGTGAGGAAACAGAGGAGGACGAGGCTTTTTTAATGGCTGCAACAGAGTCAGTTTGGAATAAAGTAGTGAAGAGCCAGAGAGAAAATGAGATAACGGTTGATATTGACGCTTTTCTCTCAATAGCTATTTCTTTACAAAGAAGATGTATTCATCTAATATTAAATTATCTCTATAAAGAGAAGCTATCTTCCTTATCCGCATTACATACTAACCAAATTATTGCATTGTTTCAAAATCCTCATTCTTCAGGAAACATTGATCTCCCAGGAGGTTTGAAGGTAATTAAATCCTACCATTTGGCGCACTTTCAATTTAATATTTTACCAAATGACCCCTTTTATTATGAATTTTTAAAATCGGGAGAGATATTATTACCAAATGGGCATTATATTAGGGTAGAATATACTAGCAGCATTCAAATTCCTACTGTAGATGCTATCCTTGTTGATCCAGACTCAATTACCCTTCCTGTTGTTGTAAGGACAAGAAGAAACGGGGATAAGATACAAGTTAGAGGAATGGATGGGATGAAGAAAGTGAAGAAACTATTCATCGATGCAAAGATTCCTCTGCATGAGAGAGATCGTTGGCCAATCATCCTTGATGGGAATGATAACATTTTATGGATTCCCGGGCTAAAAAAATCTGTTTATTCTCTAAAGCAGGCGAATAGTGGTTATAATCTATTAATAACATA
>JAPSHL010000305.1 GCA_031179905.1 Bacillus sp. (in: firmicutes)
TGTACGCAAGTGCGCCGGCAAGCTGCACAATAAATTCTGCATGCTCTCCTGCTTCAATGCTTGTCCCTTCAGCTGTACCTGCTTCGGCAATACGTTTACATTCTGCAAAAACATTTTTCTCGCGATGGTTCATCACTTCGTTTGCTCTCGTCATGGATGGGTTAGAGTGCTCGACAACATAATCCGGGAACAAATAATATTTTAAATATGTGTTTGGTAAAGTTTCCGGGTCAACAGCATATATATCTTTTACTTTCGTGAATGTATCCATCCAGCTTGATTCAGCTAACAGCGGATTGTTAATGCCGTCATTTTTCGCACCATATCCCCATTTCTTAACATGCTCTTTCAACTTCGGCATTAAATCATTGCCTTGTTTATCATAAATTTCTGTCCACCAGCCAAAGTGATTTAAGCCGTAGTAACGTTCGATTATATCATTATCAGATTCTAGCCCTAAAATGTCTGCCATAGATTTTTTGATAGCAACCGGCATATCACAAATATTGATAATCTTTGAATCAGGTCGCAAAATCCGTGTAGCTTCAGCCACAATGGAAGCAGGGTTTGAGTAATTTAACATCCAAGCATTGGGTGAATACTTTTCCATATAATCGATTAATTCGATTACCTTTGGGATAGACCGCATACCATAGGCGATACCGCCAGGACCACATGTTTCTTGGCCGACAACTCCGTATTTTAATGGAATTTTTTCATCCTTTTCACGCATTTTCAGACCGCCGGCACGGATATGTGCCATCACAAAGTCAACATCTGAAAACGCCGTTTCAGGATCTGTTGTTGCAACAAACTCAATTTCAGGAGCACGTTCCTTAATGATAATTTCACAAGCACTCGCTATTGTTTCTTGACGTTCTTTGTCATTGTCATAAAATTTCAGCTTTCTTAAAGGAAATTTATCTTGATTTTCAATAAGCATCATTACAATTCCAGCAGTATAAGTACTTCCTCCGCCAGCAATAACAACTGAGTTCTTTTTCATAAAAAATCCCTCACTTCAAATTTGATGGATTAGATAACTAATCTTTAAAGCGAGTATACTCCACATTTTATTGAAAATAAGTGTTTGGGCGGAGGTTGGGAAAAGTCCCAGCGGTTGGTTCGTTTTACTCTCTACTAAAGTTATTAAGAATTCAAGTATGGAGCAAATTACTGCTTCCATTAAAAAAAGCTGCTTCACGCAGCTTTTTACCAGTTATAAAGCCGATTAAATCAACTGGATTAAACCATGTACACCGGTCAGGATAATCCCAATAATAAAACCGCAAATCGCTCCGTTAACTCGAATCCATTGTAAGTCTTTTCCGATATTGTTTTCTATCATATCAATCATTGTTTCGTTGTCCAGCTTATCTAGGTTTTCTTGAACAAGATCGCCAATTTTCGAATGGTTCTTCTCTATTAATGTAGTAATTTGTGTTTGAATCCATTTATCGATTGTTTTACTGTTGTTCTCAATCATACCTAGGAAGTTTAGGCACATTGGAATAAGGTAAGCTTCAATGAATTCTTCATCATCCAATTGACGCAGGATATTTTCTTGTATTTTCTGTAAGCTTTCCATTACGGTGGAATCTAAATCCCACTCAGAAATCAGTTGATTTTTCCACTTATCAATTCCCTCAAGTAGCTGTTCATTCTCGTTCATTGCCTCGATTTCTTTACGAATATATTTCACTAAAGCTTCGCGGTTTGGCTGTCCTTTATGCTGCAAGCTTTTTATGCTGCTCAGCAGAAGATTTTGAACGATATTTCCGAGTTTTTCTTCACTAAGTAAGCTTTCAATAGACCTTAAAGCAAATTTCAGCATGCCATCTGCTTCAATTCTGTTAATTACATTCATGGAAACACTGCCGAGCTTGCTTCTTGTTTCTTCTTGTCTTAACCAATTATCTGCCTTTTTTAGCACATGGTCTAAAACCTTTTCATCAAAATTTTCATTGACTAATTTAGAACTAATTAGCTGAAGAATTTTTTTCATTTCTACAGTAGATAATGTCATTAAAATTTGTGTTTTAATAAAAGGTACCATTTTGTCAAGCTCTATATTGCTAACAAGCTTCTTAATTCCTCTGATTATTCCTGCTCTTAAAGAGCCTTTTGTTATAAGATCAGTTATGGTTGGTACCAGCTTATCTGTAAAAGATATATCTTTTATCTTGTCTTGGATGCTTTCCTTAGAAAGCCAATCATTTTTTAATACTGTAACCAGTCCATTTGTTACCCTTTTTCGATTATTTGGCAATAATGCTGTATGGGGAATCGGCAGCCCAAGTGGGTGGCGGAATAGTGCAGTAACGGCGAACCAATCTGCTAACCCTCCGACAAGACCTGCTTCAAACCCGCCTTGCAGTAGTCTGATCCAGATAGAATCATCAAACGGCGCTGTTGCAATATAACCAACTCCCATAATAATCAGGGAATATACAGCTAATTTTTTTGATTTTGTTTTCATAGACATCTTTTTCCTCATCCTTAAATAATATTAAAATTTATCTATTCTTTTCTTATTATAACCGCCAACAGCAGAAAATATCGTGTTTAAGAACAGCAATCAGCAAAAAAGCCGAATTATTAATTCCGGCTGTCTCTACAATCTATAAAAATATCTATTATTTGTCCAGTCGATTGAGTTTTTCAGAGATTTCTCTAAGAATGCTATTTTTCTCTTTTAGTAATTTCAATAGTTTCCAAGCATACCAAACTGCGAATATACAAACTCCTATTTTCCCCAACCATATGATAGGAATGAAAATTAAATTAACATCTACCCAACTCACGCAACACCTCACTCTATTAATTTCCATCTGGTTAATTATACCCATAATTCAACTTTTTAACAAACTGTATTATAAGATCAAATAGCTTCTTTTTTAAGATGGTTGTTAGTTTTTTGCCTATTTCCTCTTCCTTATTACAACAGCTTGTTATACCTCCAAATAAGCACCAGCTGCATTCTGCTTTAATGCGAATTTAGTCACTGTTTTCAATTGTTAAAGGACCTACTGTTAAGAAATTAAAACGATAACCTGCCCAAACACCAAACAACTCATATTCTAATTCATGAATCAATAACGTCAACAGTAAAAAGCCAAAAGATATCCCTGTAAATTAGCTACAAAAGCGACATTTGTAAAATACCAGTAATCGCACTGCTCATTCGATGTATTCTCTTCAACACACTTATACGAATCAAATTGAAATAAGTTCCCAGTGAATCAATTAACTTTTAGTCCCATTATTGTATAATGATAGATATCACCAAAGGAGGTATGTATATGAATTCAATTAATTTAATTCTATTAAATTTCACAGAGGTTAGAAGAAGAAGTATAAAGGTGTGGACATCTATCCCAGCTGAAAAACTGCTCTGGAAGCCCGATAAAGAGGCAATGAGCTGTATAGAAATGGTTAGACATGTACTTGAAAGCGAGCACTATTACCATTTGGCCATTAAAAACAGAGGAAGTTTAGCAGTCTTTGATTCACCCTTCGAAGGCAGACCGTTTACAACCATTGAGGCAGAATTAGAAATTGCTGAGCCTCTTCGTAATAGTTTTCTAGATACAATAAAATCCTTTACAGAGGAAGATTTAACGACTATAAAAATCGACCGATCTGAGTCAGGTTACATAAGAGAGCTGGGAGATATGCTGTTGCGTGTGGC
Source organism: Bacillus sp. (in: firmicutes) (assembly GCA_031179905.1). GTDB lineage: Bacteria > Bacillota > Bacilli > Bacillales > Cytobacillaceae > Niallia. The sequence continues at coordinate 3,692 of JAPSHL010000305.1, forward strand.
ATATCATGAGTCTGTTCATACTGGACAACTTTTAGATTATTTAAGAACTGCTGATATCCCGAGGGTTCGTGTTTGGGACTGATATTTGAGTGGTGCATAAGTATTGTGCACCACATCTTTTTGTCTAATCAGATTCCTCTATCAATTTATCATTTATTAGCGTAACCTCAGTTCCCTTTGGTAAATCCCCCAGTATTTTCAATACTTGAATATCTAGTTTCATTAGAAAATAAGTAAAAGCCATGCCCGTCAT
>JAPSHL010000306.1 GCA_031179905.1 Bacillus sp. (in: firmicutes)
AATACGTCCTGCACGACCACTCTGTCCTTCCCTGTCTCTTTAGCAATATACAGTGCACTGTCTGCACGCTTGAAGAGCGAATGGTAATTCTCCTTATTATTTCTAATCCAATAGGAAACACCACAGGAAATAGTGATAGGCGGAGCAGAGCTTTTCCTAACCTTTTCAACTAATCTTTCAGCAATAGCAACACCAACGGGAAGCGATACTTTCGGCAAATAGATTGCGAGTTCCTCTCCGCCCCATCTTGCTCCGATATCTGTTGCTCTAATGTTTTCCATAATGATATTGGCAACCTGAATAATAATCTCATCACCGACTTGATGCCCATACGTATCATTAACTGCCTTAAAGTTATCAATATCAATCAAAATGAACGTACCTTCTGCATCCTCCACTAGCGACCTTTCCAGCTTTTCATCCAAGAAGCTTCTGGAATAAAGTTTTGTTAGATGATCTGTCACAACCATCTTTTCCAGTTCTTCTCTTAACATAGAATTGGTAAGCGCTAATGTAGAATGATGGATAAGTGATTGCAACAGCTTGAAAGTATCAAACGAGAAATGATACGGCTTTTGATGCATCACTATAGAAAAACCTTTCAAAATACCAGTTTGCATCATCGGCACAGCCATAATAGATTTGTATACAGCATCCACTTCAGCAGGCATGCTGAAATCTCCTAAAAATAATGAGTCTTTTTCTTGTTTAATCTTTTCTTTAAAATAATGGATGTAGCTTTCAGCAGCTGTTGTGCGGAAAAAGTCCGTGCTGCCATTTAAAACAGTCACTGAATTTGTTTCAGCGGAAAACAAAATGAATCCAACCTCTTCTGCCTCAAAACTTGTCGATATCCGATTCGACATGTATGTCATCATTTCATTGAGTCTTAAATTGGCGTTCAGTCGATGGGACGCTTCATTGATGAGCTGGAGATCAGACACCAACTTTTTCGACTGCTGATACAGCTGCGCATTTTCAAGGGCACCTCCCGCAGTGTTAGCAAGCAATGTAATGAACTCCACTTCTTTTTTAGGGAATTTAATTGTGTTTACAGCAATTACCTGCAATACACCGTATACCCCTTGCTTCCCTTTTAATGGAGCATATAAAATCGACTCTCTGCCCTTCTGAATATACTCAAACTGTATTTCTCCAGTTACATAGGCTTCCATTGCAGCAAGGTTTGAGCTGTCATATTCCAGATCCTTAATCGGCAGATCTCCATGTGTGTTGTTGTCATGAGACAATAACAAATAATAACCAAGAGAGGGGTATATATCCTTTAAGGTATTGATGATTTCTCGCAACACCCCTTCTGTGTTCATAGAGGAGTGAAATTTTTCGGTCACCTTAAAAAGCTTTTTATATCTTTTCTCCTCTGCAACCACTTCCAGCAAATTTTGAACTTTTATAATATAGTAACTAAATTCTTCACTTATCAGCTTATAAAGGCACTCATCACTAAGAGATTTACTTTGTGCAGATTCATTCAATTTCACAACAAAAAAATTATAAAAGCCGTCTTTGTTTTTTAAGGGTATCAGCAAGTCATACTCTTCCAATTTATCAATACCAATTGGTTTTCTGCTGAGTGCTTTTGTTTGCAGCTTGTTTTTTATATCCATATTATACGGAAGAATGGATGCTGAGACAGTTTGGTTTGTGGATGCCTCCACAGCCCATTCATCATTCCACTCATCGGCACTGTAGTAAGTCACTTCTGCTGCATACAGGAAGTTTTTAATAATATACAGCATTTCACGCAGTATAATTTCATAATTAAAGCTTTTGCTTTCTATATCAAAGAGATCAAAGAACCGACTTTTTAGCTTTACTAATGATTGGTGGTCAAGCTTATCCATCTAATTATCACCTATTCATCTAACTATTCATTCTATTTTTCCCAAATTATCCAAAGATATTGCTGCAGTCTTTTTTATTATTTCAATGAAAAGACATAGTGCTAGACTAAAGGTTGTTTGCAACACCTATCCCGTACAAATAACAGATACTTTTTACCTGATTCAAAAGTACGAATTTTATACACCCTAATTATCGGACAATTCTTATAGTAAAGTAAAACAATTATATCACAAGGCGCTGGAATAAGAATACAGCCGCATAAATTTTTCCTTATTACATAAAAGATAATTTTCTACTAGAATAAAATTATTCAATCTTAGCTTGACTTTTATGCTGATGAAATCATATAATATTCTTTGTGTAAAATATTGCAGCATATGCAAATCACTTTGTTGTGTTATTTTGTTCCTCAAAATTAATTTTGATGGTGTATTGTGTAACCCTTAGCTGCTAGGGCGAAGGTACATGAAGACAAAATATACATAAAGGCTAGTTGCATCTGTTTTTATTTTACCAAAATAAAAACATGAAGGAGGAGTCATCAATGGCTCGTTATACAGGTCCAAGTTGGAAACTTTCTCGTCGTCTTGGGATTTCTTTAAGCGGTACTGGCAAAGAGTTAGATAAACGCCCTTACGCTCCAGGACAACATGGTCCAAACCAACGCAAAAAATTATCAGAATACGGTTTACAATTACAGGAAAAGCAAAAATTACGTCATATGTATGGTGTAAATGAGCGTCAATTCCGTAATTTATTCGATATTGCTGGCAAAATGAAAGGTAAACACGGTGAAAACTTCATGGCGCTTCTAGAATCTCGCCTTGATAACGTTGTTTATCGTTTAGGTCTTGCTCGCACACGTCGTCAAGCGCGTCAGCTTGTAAACCATGGTCACGTTATCGTTGATGGTGGACGTGTTGATATCCCATCTTACCGTCTAAAAGCAGGTCAAACAATCACATTGCGTGAAAAATCACGTAATCTTGATATTGTTAAAGAAGCAGTTGAAGTAAACAACTTCGTACCTGATTTCTTGACTTTCGATGCTGATAAATTAGAAGGTTCATTCACTCGTTTACCAGAACGTTCTGAATTGCCAGCTGAAATTAACGAAGCTCTTATCGTTGAGTTCTACTCTCGTTAATAGTACTGTTAACAAAGCATCCTCAAACCCTAGAAATTGCTTATATAGCAATTCTGGGGTTTTTTGTTATTTAAACTATCTGCTTCTTGTTATCTTCTTATTATTCAACATCTCCCTTATATTTATCAGTTGTAAAAACATGTTTATTTCCTTAAATTTCGGCTATAAATCTTATAAGGAGCAAAGGCGTTTTAGCGATCCCCGATTTCTCACCGTTTACCTTTGCTCCTTCCCCCATTAAAAAAAGACCCCCCCAGGTCTTCTGCATCTCAATTATTTAACCAACCCTATTGCTATAGTCTCGATTAATGTCCTTACAGAAGCATTTCGTTTTCTGATGGCTTTCATCATCGTCACGAGCTTCCTTATTTCATCCTTGGATTGTTCTTCTATGAGCCACTCAACAAGCTCTGCACTTTTAATTCGCAAAGGTCCGCCTTTAGCAGGTACTTTAAAATCTCTTTCTCGTTTTAAAACATTTCTTACATATGCTTTGTCGTAATCATATAAAGTCATTAAATTCTCTTGCAAAATTCATCTTCCTTCTACTTTTTTTAATATGTAATCCTCTGGATCAAGAAGCTGTTTTTCCTTTATGCATTATCATCAATAAATTCATTAAATTATCCAACCTCTTGCTAAGTAAAACCGTTTCCTTAGAAGTGAACCCCTGTAACATTCCTGTTGAAATCATATTCTCTCTTAGCATTTCAATTTGTTTATTTAAATGAATATTCATATGTAAACTGCCCCTTTAATAAATTTCATAGAAATTTATTCTAACAAGGGTAAACGGATACAAAAAAGGATAATATTTCTTCAAATTTCGACAATATATAACAAATTTTGACTGAATTTGCATATAAATTCAAGCTATTTAGCAGATATCAGTTATAAAGAACTATAAAACATTT
>JAPSHL010000307.1 GCA_031179905.1 Bacillus sp. (in: firmicutes)
TTATATTTTTAAAAAGTATATGCATAAAAATCATTGGCCTATTCGATTATTTTTCTTGGACTGTGTGTAACTGTAGGCTGCTGGTTCATTGCTAGTTCTATAAATCTGAAACCTACAAAGTAAAATATGAAGTAATACCAGTTAACGATAATAATATGCTCCTTTAAAATAACGAAACCGGTCAGTACTGGAAAAAGTTTGTTAGCTCTAAAAGAGGGATCGACAGTCCCAGTGTGGCCGATCACCCTCTCAGGTCGGCTACGCATCGTCGCCTTGGTGAGCCGTTACCTCACCAACTAGCTAATAACGCCAGAATGGGAAAAGCAGCATTCACCTGTAGCTAAAGTGAACTACGAGGACACACAAAAGAGAGGAATTAAACATCGTAAAATTTATCATCTTATTCATCATGATATGGGTAGTTAGATTCTTAATCGAAAAACTCATTTTTAAATTGCTTATAAAGTATCTGAAAACAAAAGGAAAAAAGGCAGAATGGTGTTATAGTTATTTGTTATTTGCGGATATGATGTTTTTATGGAATGGAAGTACATAAAAGCATCAATACATTATATCGGTTCACTTTATTTTTATGGTTAAGAGCATTTTATTGTATCTCCCCATTTTTTACAATTAATAGTTAAGAGTTCCCCGCTAAGCTTTTTAATTTGTAAAATTAAAATTTTACGTATCCAAAAACAGTAAGATATGTTTAAATCAGTAATAAAATTCTCCGCTTTTTTAACAGTTGTGGAACCTATTGGTAAACGGTTTCATTTTATTGCGTTTTTTTTACTTTTTTCGTTACTAGCTTTAGAAAAAATAAGTATAATAACCTTGCATACATACATGAGTACATAAAGCTTGTAATTTATGGGAGGGAAGTAATGTGTATATGAAAGTTGATTCGTTTGCATTGCTTAATGAGTTTAATCAAATATGGATGGAATGCTGGGTTGAAAAGGGATATGGTTTTGAAATGACCGAAATGGATGCAGACCGATTTTTAATTATTGATCCAAATGAAAAAAAAGTAGGAACTATCGAATTTAAGCAATATTCTCTCGATCCAGCTAATAACATCAACAGTGTTTTCCCCTTTCACGAGCTGGAGAAAATAAAATCTTTGAAACCGGAACATATTACGGAAATTGATAAGGTGGCAATCTTGAAGAACCACCGTGGAAAAAATCTGGAAAGGCTGTTAACTTTATATGTAGAATACTCAGAATCATACCAAATTAGTCATTGTGTCGTTCTGCTGGAGAGACTGTTTTATCGAGCGTTAAAAACCGTCTACAAAATACCACTGGAAACTGTCGGCGAAAAAATATACTATAAAGGAGATTATGTTATTCCTTCGATCCTTTATCCGCGAGAAATATATGAAAATAAGGATAATTATTCTTGGTTGATTCGTCCAACTGATATTAAAAGAAAACCGATATTTAAATAAGAATGGAGAAATAGATGTCTAGTCTAAGTACAAAACGGTTTGCCTATTCCTTTATCGTTTTTTTTATTTTGGCAAACTTCCTTTGGAATCTCATCTTCAGCAGCAACCAGCAGCTGTTGGACTGGGGTGGTGTAAGTTTCCAGCTGATTGCCTGCAGTGCATCTATTTATTGGATACTAACCACTTTTATTAAGGATAAAACTTCAGCAAAAGGCTTTTGGCTTCTTCTTGCACTAGGGGTGCTGTTCTATCTCCTCGGCACATTGCTTTGGAGCTATAACCAATTTATTTTACATAACAACAGCGGCTTCGGAAAATTAGCAGAGAAGTTTTTTATCGTACAGAACGTTTTGTATTTTTTATCTTTGCTTGTACTGATTAACCAGATTAAAAGTTCGTTATTAACAATTAGATTTTTGCTTGATATATTAATTGCTATGTCGGCTGCAATCACCTTTAGCTGGTTGTTTTTAATTAGGCCATTGTTCAGTCAAACTGACAATAGTAGTTTTTCTTTAACAGAGCTGATATATCCGATACTAGATTTAATCGTTCTTGTAGGAGTAATTAGCCTTTTTAATACATCTAAAAGTGTGCTAAGCAAAAAAACTAATTTCCTGCTTGTTGCAGGCTTGCTTACTCAAATCGTCGCAGATACGATCTTTACTTATCTTAAAGTGATTGGTGCCTATTCAGTAGGCAGTATAAATGAACCGATGTGGATTTTATCTGCCTTATTAATCGGTCTTTCAGGCATCTATCATAAACCGGCTCCTGGGCTAGCTTTAACCCTTAGCACCGTAAAGGAAAATGAAAAAATTTACATTAAACATATCATTCCTTATTTTGGTGTATTGATGCTGACATTTTATTTTACGTATTTACTGTATGGCACACATCCCGTTTTTCTTGGACTCTCCATTAGCATCATCCTGCTGATAATCAGGCAGGTTTTTACCTTACTGGAAAACGACAGATTAGTCGATGATTTAAACAAATTAAACGAAGGATTGGAGCAAAAGGTTAAGGAAAGAACGGACAAGCTAGTTGAAATTATCAAATCGATGGAATACCTTGCTTATCATGATGTTGTTACAGGACTCCCAAATCGAAGGTATATGGAAAAGCGGCTGGCACAAGCATTGGAGAATAACAGCGCAAGCAAAAAGCTTGCCTTCATGCTTCTAGATTTAGACCGATTTAAGCATATTAACGACAGTTTAGGCCATTCCTATGGCGATTTGCTTTTGAAAGAAGTCGGCGAAAGATTGTCGTCGAGCGTTTCTCAACACGGAGTTGTCTGCAGGATTGGCGGAGATGAGTACGCGCTTTTAATTGAAAATGCTGAAATCTGCAAAATTGAAGAACTCGCCGGAGAAATTCTCACAAGCTTGCGAGAATCATATTTTATAAAAAATGTAGAATTAAATATTACACCAAGTATTGGCATTTCGATGTATCCCGATCATGGCAGCGACCTAGATGCACTTTTAATGAAGGCAGATACAGCGATGTACAAGGTGAAAGAGAACGGCAAAGACCATTTTAAGGTATATAATGGCTCAATGAGCATGAAATCTATAATGGAATTAGAACGCTCGATACGAAAAGGGCTTGAACGAAATGAATTCGTGTTACATTATCAGCCGCAAATTTCTTTAGAAACGAATCAAATTGTCGGCGTGGAAGCGTTAGTGCGCTGGGAAAGACCAGGGATCGGCCTTGTTCCGCCAGGTGAATTTATCCCAGTAGCTGAAGAAACAGGTCTCATTTTGCCGATTGGAGAATGTGTTTTATGGCAGGCCTGCAGGCAATCCGTGAAATGGTGTGAAAAAGGCTTTCCAACATTGCGGATTGCAGTTAATATTTCATCACTGCAGTTTCAGCAAGAGAACTTCGTTAATATGGTTAAGACAATCATCAACGAAACCGGGGCAAACCCGAAAAATATCGAACTAGAAATAACGGAAAGCATCGCGATGGGTCCGATCGAACAAAATATGTCTAAGCTTGCATGTCTTAAAGAAATGGGCTTCAATATTGCCATTGATGATTTTGGGACGGGATATTCATCCCTTCATTATTTGAGCAAGTTTCAGATTGACAGGCTGAAAATCGACCGTTCCTTCATCATGTCATTGGAAAAAAGCGATAAAGATACTGCGATTGTTAGAATGATTGTTATGATGTCAAAAGCATTAAACGTAAAGGTTATTGCAGAAGGAGTGGAAGATGAACACCAAAAAGCGTTCCTCGAAGAAGTACAATGTGATGAACTACAAGGCTATTTGTTCAGCCGTCCATTAAATGTGGAAGACTGCGAAAATTTACTCGTGAAAAGTGCCTCCTGACTATAATGGAAGATTAATAATAGGATAAAAAAGCACGTCAATTGTTTAAGCAATTGGCGTGCTTTTTTTTTTGCTGTATGTTCGTTCGATACTAGAATAAGTCCGATA
>JAPSHL010000079.1 GCA_031179905.1 Bacillus sp. (in: firmicutes)
TGTTTGGAATGAATGGAATTGCCTTAATGATCGGTTCTCAGCTTGTCGGCAGGTTTGCAGATACTGTATCTGAGAAAACATTTTTACAAATAGGTCTCCTTATTGCCAATCTTTCAGGAATTACTTTATTAATTGCCCTTTTGCTTCAAGCACCATTATTGGCAATTGTTATTCCAATTTTCTTTTTTGTGTCTTCCATTGGTATTATTTCAACAACTTCCTTTTCATTGGCAATGGAAACACAAGGTCATATCGCAGGAAGTGCATCTGCATTGCTAGGTTTACTTCCATTTATTTTAGGTTCAATTTCAGCTCCGCTAGTAGGAATTGCCGGAGAGCATACAGCCATTCCAATGGGGGTTATTATGTTTCTCGCAAGCTTTTTAGCGTTGCTGTCTTATTACGGTTTTGTAAGAAGGGGGAGCCGAGTGGTTGGCTCACCGCAGTAATTATTTTTTATACAAATGAAGCCGCTTCTGTTAACGAAGCGGTTTTTACGAATTAATTCTTTGACAATTGGGGAAAATAGGTTTATATTTGATATATCAATTATTGACATGTCAAGTAATTGTTTGGAAGGAGAATTCCATGAGTAATGACTGCGTCATACAGCTCCAGATTTTTTATCAGCTGCAAAAGCTGAATAATAGTGTAAACACTAAATTCGAATCATGTTTAGGTTCCAGTCCGACAAGGATTGAAATCCTGCATTGCCTTTATAATGCTGATGAGATTAGCCAGAGTGCCCTGCAGAAAGAAGTCAACATCGATAATGCTGCGGTCACAAGGCATTTGAAACAGCTTGAAGCAGCACAGCTTATTTCTAGGCGCAAAAAAGCAGAGGACAACCGTGTCACATTAGTAAGCTTAACAGAAGGAGGCCGGGAGGAAATCACTGTTTCACTTCAGGCAAAAAAGAGTTTCATTGAACAGACGTTAAGCGGCTTTAGTTTGAGCGAGCAGGAAACATTACTGAATATGCTTTCACGCTTGAGTAAAAATGTGTCTACGGTAGAAATATAAAATAGTTTAGACGAGGAAAACAGCAGCTATGTTTGACTCACTTGCCAATAATAGCTGCAGTTTAACTGAACCAATATAAGGAGGAAATAAATTATGTTCATCATTCATGCAAAAATGAAATTACAAGAAGGTAAAGAAGCGGCATTTTTAGAAGAGGTACAAGCATTAGTTAAAGCATCACAAGCAGAAGAAGGAAATGTTTCTTATAATCTTGTGAAAAGTGTGGAAGAAGAAAACACATATTTAATGATTGAAGGATGGAAAGACCAAGCTGCTATCGAAAGCCACAACAAAAGCAGCCATTTCCAAGGTTTTGTTTCAAAAGCAGGCGAATATTTAGCAGCACCGCTTGAAGCAGAATTATATCATGCAGAGAAAATTGAAAGATAATATTCGAAAACAAAAGGGCAGAGAATTAACTCTGCCCTTTTGTTTGTTATGTTAATTTACCAGTCAAGAACTGGGCTTCCCCAAACCCGAAGCTCCAATCTTCATCATTGTTTATCGTAAAGGACACCATAACATCATTTGAAGTAATCCCGCATTGGCGTTCAAGCTCTTCTGTTAAGCTTTTATAAAAAGTCTGCTTCTGATCAGCTGTCCGGTGTCTGCTTGTAACACTGATTATCAGGACATTTTCACTTCTCGAAAAACCAAGTCCTGTATCCTCAATAACCATTTCATACGGTTTGTGCTGGGAAACAATCTGATATCTGTCTCTTTCGGGCACTTGAAATGCTTCTACCATGACACGGTGAGATACATCAAGTATTTTTTTAATTTCTGTTTCAGATCTTCCTTCATACATATCGAATCGTATTAACGGCATGTTATCCTCTCCAATGCTATAGATTTAAGATACCATAATATTATCACTAAATAACCAAAATGTCACCACAATATTACCTGTTTTCCTTTTACACATACCTTATGAGGGTGGATTTTTTTTGTATATTTTTACCGAAAAAGACGCATCTTATCTTCGATAAGGAGGTGAAAATACATGAAAAAACTTATAATGGCGATTCTGTGTTTATTTGCTATTCCTACAATGGCTTTTGCTGATACATATACAGTAAAAAGCGGAGATTCTATGTGGAAAATAGCTGTTAAATATCAAATAGGCTTAAGGGAAATTATTGGAGCTAATCCCCAAATTAAAAATCCAAGTCTTATCTATCCTGGCCAAAGTTTGAGCATCCCCAATATCGATTCTGTAAAAACTGTGGAACGTGAAGTAGTCCGCTTGTGTAATATTGAAAGACAAAAAGCGGGTCTTGCCCCTCTAACAGAGAACTGGGAATTATCAAGGGTAGCAAGAGACAAGTCCATGGATATGGCACAAAAGAATTATTTCAGTCATACGAGTCCAACCTACGGGTCACCTTTCGATATGATGAAAGCATATGGAATCAGCTATAGATCAGCTGGTGAGAATATTGCAAAAGGGCAGACAACAGCGCAGCAGGTTGTGAATTCTTGGATGAATTCAAGCGGACATAGGGCGAATATTCTGAGCAGTTCCTTTACACAAATAGGTGTAGGATATTATGCATCAGGACATTATTGGACACAAATGTTCATTTCTAAATAAGCCTTTGATTATTGCCGCTAACCTCCTTAAGTGGCCGGCGGCAATAATCCCTCTTTCAATAAACGATTTCCCCGTTTCAAATTGATGCAATTCTCCAATAATGAATGGTAAAGAGTATCACGTCTTCTTATGAATCCTGCGTAAAATAAAAGGGAACTAACAAGCATAAATATTTTGGCTAGGTGAATAGTTGTGGTGATAACCAACAATTTTTCTCTAGACCCATAAGGTTCGTGTTTGTTAAGATACAAAGGTGATTTTTTTAGAGGGGAAGTATTGCTTTGTCGACAAGAGAACGAATTGCGAAGAAAGTGGCTTGGATAAGCGTTATAAGCAATGTAATATTAACGATAGGGAAACTGGTAGTCGGATGGGCCGCAAACAGTGATGCAGTTTTTGCAGATGGTATCCATTCAGCTGCAGATGTGTTTGCTTCTGTTATCGTATTGTTTGTCATTAAGATAGCAAACAAACCAGCAGATTTAGAACATCCATATGGACATGGAAAAGCAGAAATTATTGTCTCTGGAATTGTCGGTATTGTTTTGTTTGCTGTTTCTTTATACGTGGTGTATGAAGCAGTTACCGGATTTTTTCACCCGATTACAGCTCCGAATATACTTGCTATGTGGATTGCTATTATTTCATATGGGGCAAAGGAATACTTATACAGGTACAGCATGAAAATTGCTAATAACCAAAAAAGCAAAGCGATAGAGGCAATTGCATATGATCACAAAGCTGATATTGTCGCAAGCATAGCGGCAGCAGCTGGTGTTATTCTCTCTATTATAGGAGATAAGTTTGGCATAAAGATTTTGTTGTTTGGCGATAAGATTGCGAGTATCATTGTGGCATATTTAATTTTCAGGATTTCGAGGGAAATGCTTAAAGAAGCTTTTGATATACTGCTCGAACGCAATATTGATTCAGCGATTTTAAATGATTATAGGCAGATCATTTCTTCTTTTTCAGAGGTGAAAAGAATAGACAGGCTCAGGGCACGAGAACACGGGCATTATGTGCTTGTCGATTTGCGGATTTCTATTGATCATGACAAGACAATTAAGGAAGGCCATGATCTCTCACGAGAAATTAAGAAGAAGCTCATGAAAAAGCATGATAATATTGAAGAAGTGCTAATTCACCTAAATCCTTTCTATTAAAATAGCCTGTGGCCGCCTGAGAATAAAGGCGGCCACAGGCTGTTATGGTATAATGAGGGATATATAAGGACTTTTAAATGGAGGATTTTTTCGTGGAGCGTGGCAGTTTTCAATGGATGAAGTCTGTTAACAAGACAATCATCCTTAACAAAATCAGGATGTCCGAGCCGATCTCGAGAGCTCAAATCGCAAAGGAAACAAGCTTAACTCCGCCGACTGTCAGCAGTATTGTTAAAGAGCTTATTACAGAAGGGCTTGTGATTGAAAGCATGCTGGGAGAATCGAGCGGCGGCCGCAAACCAACAATGCTTCATATTAACAGTAAAGCTTTTTTTGCAGTTGGAGTGGATGCGGGGCCAGAAACAGTCGAGTGTGTGCTTACAGATTTAACAGGTAAGATTTATTATAGGAACACAGCCGTATTGCAGTTGCCTCTAACGAATGAGCAGTTTTTGGAAACATTAAAGGAGGCTGTCTTTGGTCTTTTCGCCTGTTCAGGCATCGACAAGGAGCAGGTTATCGGAATTGGCATGGCGATGCACGGTGTTGTGAATGTAGAGTCAGGAGAAGTGCTTGTTGCTCCGAATATAAGTTTACGCAATATTCGTGTCAAGGAGCTGCTCGAGGAAGAGTTCGGCCTGACTATTAAGGTCGAAAATGATGCTAGGGCAATGGCTTTAGGAGAATCGTGGTTTGGGGGACATGGCGATGTCAACAGCATGGTGGCGATAAATATTGGCAGAGGTGTCGGTGCTGGACTGGTCTTAAATGGCAAACTTCATCATGGAGCACAGGGAATAGCTGGTGAATTCGGGCATATGACAATCGATCTCCATGGTGCAGTATGTGAATGCGGAAATCAGGGCTGCCTGCAAACATTAGTGAGCGGCAATGCTATACAAGAGCGGTCAATTGATTTTCATGGTGAGCGGATAAGTGGAGAGGAAATATTCGCTTTGGCGCAAACTGGCAGCAGGGTTCATGCTGACTTCCTTGCTCAAATCGGTGAAATGATTGGAATCGGCTTGACGAATTTAATACATTTGCTGAATCCTGATAAAATCGTACTGGGCGGCGGAGTCATGAAAAGCGAGCAATTTTTACTGCCTGCCATCCGAAAAAAAATCGAAAGAACAGCATTGACGAAAGAAGCAGCAAAAACAGAAGTGATAGCAACAAGCTTGGGGGATGATGCAACTGTATTAGGGGCAGTATCTTTGTTGCTGGTCGAGCTGTTTGATCAAAGTTAAAAAGCTGAACCGAGTGCCGGTTCAGCTTTTCTGGTTAATATTAGTTCAATGTATTGAGGAAATGCTGAAATGCTTGTTTTTCTTTAAAGACACCAGCATCTTCAAGCACTCTCACAAATTTTTTGCCCAGTTCTTTCTGCACGATAAGTTCTGCTTCAGAAACAGAGGAGATTGCACCGTAATTTTTGACAATATCAGCAGCCCATTGTTGATGATAATCCTTAACAGCATTCTCTTCTCCGAGTAATAGCTTAGTGATTTCGCTGAGCTCATCCTTTAAGCGGGGCGGAAGGACTGCAAGCCCCATTACTTCAATCAAGCCGATGTTTTCCTTTTTTATATGATGAACATCAGCGTGAGGATGGAAAATACCCAGAGGATGCTCAGCTGTCGTCCGATTGTTTCGTAAAACAAGGTCAAGCTCAAAAGACCCGTTTCGAATTCTTGCAATCGGAGTAATTGTATTATGAGGAACCTTTTCTGTAAATGCATGAATGTTAGCTTCCTTATCAGAATAGCCACGCCATGTCTTCAGAATTAGCTCCCCAGCATCGACAAGCTCTGCGATGTTTGTTCCTTTTAACCTGATTACTGACATTGGCCATTTAAGAACAGACGCAGCGATGTCTGGAAAACGCTCTAATGAAAATCGGAAGCTGTCCTCTGCCCTTGTCATGCCAAATTCATAAGAACCGGCCTGATAATGGTCATGACTGAGAATAGAGCCGCCTACAATCGGCAAGTCTGCATTAGAACCGATGAAATAATGAGGGAATTTCTCGGTGAAAAGCAGCAGTCTTTCAAAGGCATTACGGTCAATTTTCATATCCCTGTGTTCATCTGAAAATACGATGCTGTGCTCATTATAATAAACGTACGGTGAATATTGCAGATTCCACGTTTCACCGCCAAGCTCGACTGGAATGATCCGATGGTTCGATCTGGCAGGGTGGCCAATACGGCCTGCATATCCTTCGTTTTCTTTGCAAAGCAGGCATTTTGGATAATGGACATCCTTCTTCATAGCACGTTCCCGTTTAATTTCCTCGGGATCTTTTTCAGGCTTTGATAAGTTGATCGTGATATCCATAACGCCGTAGTCTGTATCGATTTTATAGGAAATGTTGTTTTTTATTCTGTTCATTTGAATATAGTTGCTGTTTTTACTTAATTTATAGAAAAAATCTGTTGCAGCTGTAGGTGATTGCTTATATTTATTGTAAAATGTCTCCCTTACAGCTGATGGACGGGCAACAAAACAATTCATTAAATTGGCGCCGAAAATATCCTTAATGTCCATTAAGTTTTCGATGATACCTTGGTCTGCAGCATAGGAAACGAGCCAGTCGATTAAATCATGGATAGAAAGGGCATCTGGCAGTTTCTCAACAGCAGTTTCTGGAAAGGATTCCAGTTTAAAAAGCTGCATTACTTGATTTCTTGTATAAATGACATCCGAAGATTCAATTAGCTCTGCTTCCTCGGCTTTTTGAAGAAGTTTGTCAATATAAGCATAAATCATCTGGACACTTCCTTCTTGTATCCATCCGGATGGGTCAAATGCCAATTCCAGGCATCCTTCATAATCTCCTCGATGGAAGTACGCGCAGGATTCCATCCAAGAATTTCTCGTGCTTTAGTGGAGCTTGCGATCAATGTGCTTGGATCACCGGCGCGGCGTGGGCCAATTACAGCAGGGATTTCCTTGCCTGTTATCGACCTAGCTGTATCGACAAGCTCCTTAACGGAAAATCCTTGGCTGCTGCCAAGATTAAAAATCTCGCTTTTTCCGCCTTGTTGTAAATATTTTAATGCTAATAGATGGGCGTCAATGAGATCCTCCACATGAATATAATCCCTAATACATGTACCGTCTGGTGTGTTATAGTCATCACCATAAATGGTAACGGATGGGCGCTTGTTCAAAGCAGCCTGCAGGATAATCGGAATAAGATGTGTTTCAGGATCATGATCTTCGCCAATTTCTCCAGTTTGTCTTGCCCCTGCTACATTAAAATAACGCAGAGATACATACTTTATGCCGTAAGCCTTATCGGCCCATTCAATCATTCTTTCCATAGCCAGCTTCGTTTCTCCATAAGGATTAGCAGGGTTTGTTGCCATATCTTCCGTGATCGGGACAGTGTCCGGCTCGCCGTAAGTTGCTGCTGTTGAGGAGAATACAATATTCTTCACATTATATTCGACCATTGCTTCAAGCAGCATTTGTGTTCCATGAACATTGTTATCATAATATTTAAGTGGGTTTTCCATTGATTCGCCGACAAGTGAATTTGCAGCAAAATGAATGACTGCATCGATAGACTCACTCGCAAAAACAGAGCGAAGAAAATCGATATCACGAATATCTCCCTCATAAAAACTTGCATTAGCATGAATAGCCTGTTTGTTGCCAGTTTCCAAATTATCAATGATAACCACTTTTTCTCCACGATCATGCAGCTGATGCACAGCGTGTGAACCGATATAGCCTGCCCCGCCTACAACTAAAATGCTCATAAATAACCCACCTTTTTAGATTTCTTTTGCTCCGTCACCGATAGACGCTTTATAAAAGGATGCTTCATAACCAATCTTTTCCTGATAAATAGCATTAACATTCTTTTTAAAATCTTCTGCTTTATCTTCTTCCACTATCGCAATTGCACAACCGCCGAATCCAGCACCAGTCATACGGGCACCAACAACTCCAGCCTGATTCCATGCTGCTTCTACAATCGTATCAAGCTCTGTTCCAGTAACTTCATAATCTTCCTTTAAGCTCATATGAGATTGATTCATTAGCTCACCAAATTTATTAAGGTCTCCATTGGTTAATGCAGACAGTGCTTCTAATGTGCGCGCATTCTCATAGACTGCATGCTTTGCGCGGACCATGTTTACAGGGTCATTAATAAGATGTTTTACATTTTCGAACTCCTCAATCGTCAGGTCCCCTAAGCTTTCAATAGACAACTCTGACTTTAAGTCGCCTAAGGCAGCTTCACATTGGGAGCGGCGTTCATTATATTTTGAACCGGCGAGGGTGCGCTGTTTATTTGTATTGATAATCATAATTACATGGTTTGCTAACTTGATTGGTGCATACTTATATTCTAATGTTTGACAGTCTAGCAGAATAGCAGAATCTTTTTTGCCCATCCCGATTGCAAACTGGTCCATTATCCCGCTGTTGACGCCAATGTAGTTGTTTTCAACTTTTTGCCCGAGCTTTATCATCGGGATGCGTTCAATTGGGAGGTCGAACAGCCCTTGAAACAGTACGCCTGTCACAAGCTCAATAGAGGCAGAAGAGGAGAGGCCTGCTCCATTTGGAATGTCACCATAAAATAATATATCTGCACCAGAATCAATCTTAAAGCCAGCTTCTAATAAATGATGAATCATGCCTTTTGGATAATTAGCCCAGTCATGAGTTTTATCATATGCTAATGAAGACAGGTCACACTCAATGATACCGCTGTCAGAAAAGTTTACGGAATAGAAACGAAAGACGGAATCATCCCGTTTTGTTGCCAGTGCGTAAGTTCCATAAGAGATGGAAGCAGGGAAGACATGGCCGCCGTTATAGTCTGTGTGCTCGCCAATCAGATTGATTCTTCCTGGTGCAAAGAACATCCGAGGTGTAGCATCTGTAGAAAATATAGACTGATAAGTTTCAAGTAAAGGATAATTAGTATTCATAATAGCCTCCTATAATCGACTGTTTTAACTTTGTTAATTAATTTAATTAAGTCTATGTTCAGATTACTACTATTCTGCAAAGGACGCAATAAAAAAAATCCTGAATTTTTAAATTCACGGCATTTCGAAAAAACAGTTTACATCATCATTATTATTTAATATAATTTAGTAAAAAATAAGTAAAAAAATTTACTGATAAAAAAGAACTATAAAAGTTCATTACATAACTAGAATTAGCAATGATAAAGGCATGGAGGTAAATAATGGCTACCATTAAAGATATTGCAGAAGAATCAGGATTTTCAGTCTCGACAGTCTCCCGGGTATTAAACAACGATAAAAGCTTATCTGTCCCAGATGAGACGAGAGAGAAAATCTATGAAGTGGCAGAAAAGCTCAATTATCGTAAGAAAACAGTGAGACCACTTGTTAAAAATATCGCTTTCTTATATTGGCTCACAGATACGGAAGAGCTTGAAGATATCTATTTCAAGGAGATGCGGATTGAAATTGAAAAATCAGCAAAGAAAGCAAATATTGAAATGTCTACATATAAAATATCAGAAGGAATCGACAGCATTCCAGATACAATAGAAGGATTTATTGCTGTTGGATCATTTACCGAGGCAGAGTTAGCCTATTTAAGAAGTATTACAGCCAACGGAGTATTTATTGACACAACACCTGACCCTGACCATTTTGATTCAGTTCGTCCTGATTTGGCGCAAATCACTAAAAAAACACTCGATTTCTTAATGGAAAAAGGCCATAAGGAAATTGGTTTAATAAGCGGTACTTACCACAATCCTGATACAGATAAAGACGAGATGGATATCAGGGAAAAAATCTTTCGTGAGATCATGGAAGAAAGAGGGCTTTTTAATGAAAAGTACATATTTTGCAGAAGAGGTTTTTCAGTAGAGAACGGCTATACTTTAATGAGCCGGGCCATTAAAAAACTCGGCGATGATATGCCTACTGCGTTCTTCACGGCCGCTGACCCGATTGCAGTAGGCTGCCTTCAGGCACTGAATGAGCACGGAATATCCATACCGAACAGAGTCAGTATTATCAGCATTAACAATATCAGCATCGCAAAATATGTATCACCTCCACTGACTACCTTTCATATTGATATGAAAGAAATTTGCAAGAACGCAATCACACTATTGTTAGAAAGGGTAGTCGAGAAAAGAAAAGTTGTTAAGACATTGTATTTAGGCTCAGAGCTGATTATCAGAAGAAGCACGAATTAAGCTGAATTAATTTTTTTATTAAGAAAAGAGGTTAATTGGGGCGTAAGGAGTGAGAGTACTGCGGGATAAGCGAGACAGTAAGAGACCCTCACACGATCAGCGACAAAGGATCGGCTCTCGCCCCGTGGAAAGGGAAGCCCTGTAGCGGAAATTAATCTCCCTGTTTCGGTGAGGGAATATTGTGTCTAAAGTTTGAAAGCAGCACTCTAAAAGAGTGTTGCTTTTTTTTATAAAGAAAAACATTTTCGTAAAAAAATTTACTTAATAAAGTAAAATAATTGTTTACATATTTCTTTGCTGGTGCTATATTGTTTTTAGTGAAACGCTTTCACATCAATTGGTGCAATTAGGAAAACTATTGGAAAGGATGTCCTATATATGAAAAAGTCTAGAAAGTATTTGAGCCTGATTGGAGGCATTGCATTAACTTTATCTTTGGCAGCTTGCGGACCTCAAGACAGTGAAGGTTCAAGTGGACAGAAAGCTTCATCTAATAAAGACTACGATCTATTAGTCTGGGAAGATATTGAAAAGGGAGCAGGAATTAAAGACATCGTTGCTAAGTTTGAAGAAGAAAATGATGTCACAGTAAAAGTTGTAGAAAAACCATATGCACAGCAAATCGAGGATTTACGTCTTGACGGTCCTGCAGGAACTGGCCCTGATGTTTTAACAATGGCTGGCGATCAAATCGGAACGGCTGTTACAGAAGGGCTTATTAAAGAGCTTGCTGTTGATGAAAGCACACAATCCATCTACACGGAGTCTGCTCTGCAATCACAATTAGTAGACGGTAAAGTATACGGTTTGCCAAAGGCAGTAGAAACGACAGTACTTTATTATAACAAAGATTTGATTTCAGAAGACGAACTGCCAAAAACATTAGATGAATGGTATGAATACTCCAAGCAAAATACATCTGGAGACAAATACGGCTTCCTTGCTTTATTTGACCAAATCTACTATGCCCAAAGCGTGTTGAGCGGCTACGGCGGTTATATTTTCGGAAAAGATGAAAGCGGTGCCTATAAACCAGAAGATATAGGTTTAAACAATGCAGGTTCATTAGAAGGTGCAGAATACATTCAGAAGTTCTATAAAGAGGGTCTATTCCCGGCAGGAATTATTGGCGAGCAGGGAATTAATGTGCTTGAGTCTCTCTTTACAGAAGGAAAAGCGGCTGCAATTATTTCCGGTCCTTGGAATGTTGAGCCCTTCAAAAAAGCAGGTATCAACTATGGTGTTGTGAAATTGCCAGAGCTTTCTAACGGCAAAAATATGAGTGCATTCATTGGCGTTAAAAGCTACAATGTCAGCAGTTATTCCAAAGACGCAGAGCTTGCTGAAAAGCTTGCGGTGTATTTGACAAATGAAGAAAATTCAAAAACACGATTCGAATTGACACAGGAAGTACCGGCTGTACAAGCATTAGCTGATGATCCAGCTGTGAAGGAAAGTGAAGTATCAAAAGCGGTTGCTGAACAGTCTCAATTCTCAGAACTGACACCGAATATCCCAGAAATGAATGAGGTTTGGACACCGGTTGATGCTGCGCTGCAGACAATCGCGACAGGTAAAGCAGAGCCGAAAGATGCATTAAATCAGGCGGTAGAGACAGTGAAAGGACAAATTGAAGCAAAGCATAGCAGCAACTAAAATAAAAGGACGGTGCCAAACATTAATTGTTTGGCACTGTACAATTCCGGCTCATTACATAAAGTCGAATATTTAAGGGGTGAAAAAGGTGCAACATCGCAATAAAGCTCTTATTCTATCAATTATTCCAGGAGCAGGGCAATTCTATAACAGGCAATGGGTTAAAGGGCTGCTGTTTCTTATTACAGGCATTATGTTCTTTTTAGTATTTGGAGATTTGCTCAACATGGGGTTTTGGGGAATCTTTACTTTAGGTACAGAGGTGCCACGTGACAATTCAATTTTCCTTTTAGCTGAAGGGATCATCGCCATTATTGTAACATGTTTCGGGTTGGCAGTTTATTATTTCAATTTTAGGGACGCCTTTAGGAATGGTAAATTACGTGATGAAAACATGGAATTAAGTTCTTTGAAAGAACAATACCATAATCTGATTTCGCAAGGATATCCATATCTTGTGAGTGGACCTTCCTTATTCATCTTAATATTTGCCGTAATTTTTCCGATACTTTTCAGTTTTGCGTTAGCCTTTACGAATTATGACTTGTATCATTCTCCGCCAGCGCATTTAACAGATTGGGTCGGATTGAAAACATTCGCAGAAATTTTCACAGTAGACATATGGCGTTCTACATTCTTTGATGTACTTGCATGGACGGTTGTCTGGACAATTGTTGCGTCAACAGTGCAAGTCAGCATTGGGATTGGATTAGCGGTGCTTGTTAATCAAAAGGAAATTCGCTTTAAGAAATTTTTCCGCACCATTCTTGTATTGCCATGGGCAGTACCTGGTTTTGTTACAATTTTGATTTTTGCAGGATTGTTTAATGACAGCTTTGGTGCTGTGAACAACGATATATTAGCAGCATTGGGAATAGGTCCGATACCATGGCTGACAGATGCTGGCTGGTCGAGACTTGCATTAATTTTAATGCAGGGCTGGCTTGGTTTCCCATATATATTCCTTGTAACAACAGGGGTGCTTCAGTCTATTCCGGACGACTTATACGAAGCAGCAACTATTGATGGTGCCAGTATTTTTGCTAAGTTCAAGCATATAACAATGCCGATGATCCTAATCGCGATGGCTCCTATCATCATCACACAGTTTACGTTCAATTTTAATAATTTCAACATTATCTATCTATTTAATGGCGGCGGTCCTGCAGTGCCAGGTTCAACCGCGGGCGGTACCGATATTTTAGTATCGTGGATTTATAAGCTGACAATGCAATCAAGCCAGTATTCATTGGCTGCAGCACTAACAATACTGCTTTCTGTATTTGTTATTGCAATTGCACTATGGCAATTCAGACGCACAAATTCATTTAAAGAAGGAGCGTAAGAGATGAAGACAAACATGAAGCAAAAAAAATTCTTTCGGCTCCTTGTCTCCTATGGCATCTTAGCTTTTATGACGGTAATCATCATTTATCCATTGCTTTGGACAATTGGAGCCAGCTTCAATCCTGGCAACAGCCTTATCAGTACATCTATAATTCCGAGCAATCCGACATTGGATCATTATAAAGAGCTGTTCGCAGGCAAAGAGAGTCTGCAATATGCCAATTGGTATATGAACTCGCTTAAAATAAGTATCTTTACAATGATAGGGACAGTCATCAGCGTATCGTTTACAGCATATGCCTTTTCCCGTTTCCGCTTTAAAGGCAGAAAAAATGCACTAACAGTATTTTTGCTGCTACAAATGATTCCGCAGTTCTCTGCATTAATTGCCTTGTTCGTTTTGGCACAGCTCCTTGGGCTTATGAACAGTCATTGGCTGCTGATCCTTTTATATATAGGCGGTCAAATACCAATGAATACGTATTTAATGAAGGGGTATATGGATTCCATACCGATGGATCTTGACGAAAGTGCGAAAATTGATGGCGCAAGTAATACAAGAATTTTTTGGCAAATCCTCATGCCGTTATCAAGACCAATGATTGCCGTTGTAGCAATGAATGGGTTCACAGGACCTTTAGGAGATTTCGTATTGTCATCAACTATTCTGCGTACACCTGAATCTTACACTTTGCCGATCGGTCTTTATAATCTTGTTAATGAAGTGATGGGTGCAAGTTATACAACATTCGCTGCAGGTGCAATTTTAATAAGTATTCCAATTGCCATCATTTTTATTCTGCTGCAAAAGAACTTTGTATCAGGTCTGACTGCAGGTGGAACAAAAGGTTAATTAAAATAATGAAACAAAAAGGAGACATTTATGGCAAACAAAGAGAAGACATTTGTTACAGATGCTAAATTTATGCTGCATGGCGGCGATTATAACCCAGATCAGTGGCTGGACCGCCCGGACATATTGGCTGATGACATTAAGCTGATGCAGCTGTCCCACACTAACACTTTCTCTCTTGGGATCTTTGCGTGGAGCGCACTGGAGCCAGAGGAAGGTGTCTATAATTTTCAATGGCTTGATGAGGTGATTGAAAGAATCCACGGGATTGGCGGCAAGGTGATTTTGGCTACACCAAGCGGAGCAAGACCTGCATGGATGTCCCATAAATATCCTGAGGTACTGCGTGTAAATGGCGAAAGAAAGAAGCAGCTTCACGGCGGTCGCCATAATCATTGCTTCTCTTCAAAAGTGTACAGAGAAAAGACGCAGCAGATGAACAAGCTGCTTGCTGAAAGATATGGCAGTCACCCCGCACTGCTTATGTGGCATATCTCCAATGAATACGGCGGAGAATGTCATTGTGACACATGCCAGGAAGCCTTCCGAAACTGGTTGAAAAAGAAATATGACAACAACTTGAAG
>JAPSHL010000080.1 GCA_031179905.1 Bacillus sp. (in: firmicutes)
TCATTGGGCTACAAGGAATCATTGATCCTCCGCGACCTGAAGTGAAAAAGGCTGTAAAAGAATGTAAGGAAGCTGGAATCAAAACTGTCATGATTACTGGTGACCATGTCATTACGGCTAACGCGATTGCCAAACAGCTTGGCATTGCTAACGGCCAGTCAAGAGTGCTTGAAGGCAAAGAGCTCTCTAATATGAGTGTGGAAGAGTTAGAGGATGTTGTCGACCATGTATCTGTATTTGCAAGGGTTTCACCCGAACATAAGCTGAAAATTGTCCAGGCCTTCCAAAACAGGGGACATATCGTTGCAATGACAGGCGACGGAGTCAATGATGCTCCTGCTATTAAAACGGCAGATATCGGGATTGCCATGGGAATTACAGGGACAGACGTAGCAAAAGAAGCTTCTTCCCTTGTATTAATGGATGACAACTTCGCTTCTATTAAATCAGCAATTATAGAGGGAAGAAATATATATGAAAATATCCGCAAATTTATCCGCTATTTACTTGCTTCTAATGTAGGTGAGATTCTAGTAATGCTTTTTGCGATGATATTGGGATTGCCGTTGCCGTTAGTTCCAATCCAGATTCTTTGGGTTAACCTGGTCACAGATGGTCTGCCTGCAATGGCGCTAGGATTAGATAGACCAGAAGATAATGTAATGAAACGTGATCCGCGCAGTCCTAATGAAGGTGTGTTTGCAAGAGGGCTAGGCTGGAAAGTCATTTCAAGAGGATTTTTAATCGGGATATCGACAATAGCGGCATTTATGTTCGCGTATAATGAAAATCCTGATAACCTTGCGTATGCCCAGACAATCGCCTTTGCAACATTAGTAATGGCACAGCTGATTCATGTTTTTGACTGCCGCAGTGAAAAATCAATCCTGTCCCGCAATCCATTTGGAAATATGTATTTGGTTTGGGCCGTCATTTCCTCACTGTTGTTAGTGCTTGTGGTTATATATGTGCCTGCATTGCAAAGTATTTTCCATACAGTCGCAATCCTTCCAAAAGATTGGCTAATGGTGATAGGTCTAGCTTCTGTTCCAACTTTTTTACTAGCAGGATCATTTTTGTTAAGTAAATCAAAATAAAATATGTTATAATCCAAAAGGTACTAGAGATAACTCTATGCCTTTTGTTTTTTTATGCGGATATCTCTACAAGAGCAACGGATTAAATGGCAGCAGTAACGATAACTGTATATGCCAGACAATTGGATGTGTTGATATATGGTGAAAAGCATGACTGGCTATGGGCTCGGTTCCCGAAACGGTGAGGGCATTTCCATAACTGTTGAAATCAAGACTGTGAATCACCGCTTCTGCGAACAGACTGTCCGTATGCCGAAACAATATGCAATATTGGAAGACGCAGTAAAAAAGACAATCGCGGAGTATATACATAGAGGAAGAGCAGAAATATTCATCACAATCGATGGCGATAACGTCAAAAATCATAAGATGGTCGTTGATTGGCAATTGCTTGATGAGTATTACCGAGTACTTGAAGAGATGAGAGTCAGGTATGGAATCAATCAATCAGTGTCGATTCCTGAGCTATTGCAAAACAAGGATTGCTTTAAAATTTTAGATGAAACCATTAATGCTGCAGAACTTGAGCCGCTCCTTTTGGATGCTGTGGTAGATGCTGCAGCTAATTTATCTATAATGAGACAAGCGGAGGGACGGGAATTAATAGCAAACATTAGCGCACTGCTGCAAAACGTCCGCCAGGTTACAGACCAGCTGAAGGTGCTCGCACCAAAGGTGGCTGAAAGCTATCGAGATAGGCTTAAGGAGAAGCTAGAACGCTATACAACAGGCCTAATCGATGAGAACAGGCTGCTGACAGAAGTAGCAATTTTTGCTGACAAAGCAGATATTAATGAAGAATTGGTGCGCATGTATAGCCATATCCACCAATTTGCTTCTATAATAGATGAAACTGGACCTGTTGGCAGAAAGCTAGATTTTCTTTTACAGGAGATGAACAGGGAAGCGAATACCATCGGTGCAAAAGGCAATGCAGCAGATTTAGCCTCTGTTGTAGTGGAGCTGAAAAGTCTCTTGGAGAAAATTAGGGAGCAAGTCCAAAACATTGAATGAGGAACGTTTAGATTAAGTCTAACTCGTCAAAAATAATACAATATGATTGGGGTAGAATTATGTCCATCAAGCTAATTAACATTGGTTTCGGTAATATTGTTTCTGCAAACCGGATCATTTCAATCGTAAGTCCTGAATCAGCTCCAATTAAGCGCATTATTCAAGATGCTAGAGATCGAGGCTCACTTATTGATGCAACATATGGCCGGAGAACAAGAGCCGTAATCGTGATGGATAGCGATCATGTTATCCTGTCTGCTGTTCAGCCTGAGACGGTTGCACATCGATTAAATGACCGTGATGAAATTTTGGATGAAGGGTAGGAGAAAAGTTTTGGTAGATAAAGGGCTTTTGATTGTTTTGTCAGGACCTTCCGGTGTAGGTAAAGGAACGGTCCGCAAGGAGATTTTCTCACAGGAAAATACTTCTTTTGAATACTCTATCTCTATGACAACAAGGCTTCCCCGTTCAGGTGAAGTAGATGGAGTCGATTATTTCTTTAAGACTAGACAAGAATTTGAAGATTTAATCGAGCAAGGGAAACTGCTGGAGTATGCTGAATTCGTCGGCAATTATTATGGAACGCCAGTCGACTATGTGAGAGAGACAACAGATAAAGGGAAAGATGTTTTCCTGGAAATAGAAGTTGAAGGTGCAAGGCAAGTGAGGGAAAAATTCCCTGATGGCCTATTTATATTCTTGAGCCCTCCGAGTTTGTCCGAATTGAAAAACCGCATTGTCACAAGAGGAACAGAAACGGAAGAAATCATTAATAACCGCATGAATGTGGCAAGAGAAGAAATTGAAATGATGCATTTGTATGACTATGTAGTTGAAAATGACACAGTTGAAAATGCATGTGATAAAATTAAAGCAATCATTGTTGCAGAGCATTGCAGAAGAGAAAGAGTAGAACCAAAATATAAAAAAATGCTGGAGGCTAATTAACCTATGTTAAATCCATCTATTGATTCATTGTTGACAAAAATTGATTCTAAATATTCATTAGTGTCGGTTGCAGCAAAAAGGGCAAGAAAGCTTCAGTTAAACGCAAAGCCGCAAATGGATAAATATATTTCCCACAAAAATGTAGGAAAAGCGTTGGAAGAAATCAATCAAGATCAGCTGACATACCGTGTAAACGATCCAGCTGACAAAGAATGATTTTATTAAAGCTAGTAGGTTCACGGTTATAAGAGTGAATAGTACAAAAGAAAAGACTGGATCTCTCATCAGATCGGTCTTTTTTCATGGAGTGGACAAAGCAATAGTAAACGAAAAAGAGAGTTACTTCAGGTGAAAAATCTTTTGTTTTCTTGCATAATAAGAGTACTAAAGAGAGAAAGAAGTGGATGCAAATTGTTACAAGGAAAAAAGATTCTATTATGTGTAACAGGGGGAATCGCTGTCTATAAGATGTGTGCTTTAACTAGCAAGCTTACTCAAAAAGGCGCAGAAGTCAAAGTAATCATGTCAGACTCAGCAATGCAATTTGTGTCCCCACTCACATTTAAGGCGCTTTCGAAAAATGAGGTGTATACAGATACTTTTGATGAAAAGGATCCAAAAGTAATCGCCCATATCGACCTTGCAGACTGGGCGGACTTAATTTTAGTAGGACCTGCAACAGCTAATATCATTGGGAAATTGGCGAATGGGATTGCTGATAACATGATTTCTACAACCTTGCTTGCAGCAACCTCTGATGTCTGGATAGCTCCAGCAATGAATGTGCATATGTATGACCACCCAGCTGTTCAAAAAAACATTGAAGAATTATACAAATTTGGTTACCGCTTTATTAATCCAGGGGAAGGTTATTTAGCTTGCGGATATGTTGGGAAAGGTCGGCTTGAGGAGCCTGAAAAAATCATTGAGCATATGGAAGCTCATTTCTTAGGAGAAAAAAAGCTGCTCGAAGGGAAAACTGTTTTAGTAACAGCAGGACCTACTCGAGAAAAAATTGATCCTGTTCGATTTATTTCTAACCATTCAACTGGAAAGATGGGTTACAGTGTAGCAAAGCAAGCAATCAAAATGGGAGCAAAGGTTATTCTTGTAACAGGTCCTACCCATTTGACACCGCCTAAAGAAGCGGAAGTGCTTCATGTCGAAAGTGCAGAAGAAATGTACGAAAAAGTTATGGAAAACAGCAGTAAGGCCGATATTATCGTGAAAACTGCTGCGGTGAGTGATTATAGGCCAGTTCTGGCACATGAGCATAAAGTAAAAAAGAAAGATGGCACGGAATTTATCGAATTTACGAGAACAAAGGACATCTTGCTAGAGCTGGGAAAACAAAAAACAAACCAAGTGCTGATCGGCTTTGCTGCTGAAACACAAAGCGTCGATCAATATGCCCAAGAAAAGCTCAATAAGAAAAATTTGGATATGATTGTTGCAAACAATTTGACTGCTGAGGGAGCAGGCTTTGGCACAGATACGAATCTTGTGACAATCTATAAACGTGATGGTTCTAAATATGAGCTTCCTCTTATGTCAAAGGATGAAGTGGCCGAAAATATTCTTGAGCAAGCCTATTATATGAAGGAAGAGATTTGAAATGAGTGTTGCCAAGGTAATCGTGGACGTGCCTGCACATCAAACAGACAGGCCATTCGACTACTTAATACCAGAGCACTTGGAAGAAGTCATCCAGCCGGGAATGCGCGTAATTGTTCCATTTGGACCGAGAAAGGTGCAGGGTTTTGTAGAGTCTGTAGTAGATGAATCATCTTTCAAATCATTAAAAAAAGTGATTGAACCGATGGATGTAGTCCCAGTGTTAAATGAAGAGCTCTTATCGCTTGGCGATTGGCTTTCCAAAACAACATTATGCTATAAAATCTCTGCTTATCAGGTAATGCTTCCCCCTGCATTAAAGGCAAAGTATGAACGAAAGCTTAAACTTGTAAATAAAGAACATGAAGTTTTGCTGCCAGAAGGGTTGAGTCAGCTTCTAGCAAACGATGCAGAAGTCCTTTGGGATGATGCGATTAACCACGCTTCGATCCCTTCAATACAGAAGCTTGTTAAAGACGGCATTGTTGAAGTCCAATATGTAGTCCAATCAAGGGGCAAAAAGAAAAAAACGAAGCATATTATCCCGCTTATGAATGAACAGGATATGCAAGTTTATGCTGATTCTTTGTCTAAACAAGCAATAAAACAAAAACAAGTGGTTGAGTTTTTTATCCATAACAGAGCTCCGATTGAACAAAAGCATCTGATTGAAAGGTTAAATATTTCAAGTTCCGCAGTAAAAGGCCTTGTTGAAAAGCAAGTTCTTGCTGAAAAAAACCTTGAAATCTACCGCGATCCATATGAGCAAAGGCAATTTGCCAAAACAGCTCCCCTTGCCTTAACAAGCGAGCAAGCAAAAGCGATCGAGCCGATTCATTCATCAATTAGGAATGATAAGCATGAAGTCTTTTTACTGTACGGTGTTACCGGGAGCGGCAAGACAGAGGTTTATCTGCAATCTATTCAAAATGTGCTTAAAAAAGGGGAAGAAGCAATTGTACTAGTCCCGGAAATCGCCTTAACTCCTCAAATGGTCAACAGGTTTAAAGGTCGATTCGGCGATCAGGTAGCCGTCCTTCACAGTGGATTATCTGTCGGAGAAAAATATGATGAGTGGAGAAAAATCCAGCGAAAAGAAGTAAAGGTAGTAGTTGGTGCAAGATCAGCAATATTCGCTCCTTTTGAAAATCTCGGAATCATCATCATTGATGAAGAACATGAGATGACATATAAACAAGAGGAAAACCCAAGATATCATGCGAGAGATGCAGCGATTGAAAGGGGCAAACGGCATGGCTGTCCTGTTGTTCTTGGCAGTGCTACACCATCACTGGAAAGCTTTGCAAGAGCGCAAAAGGGTGTCTACACTCTATTGTCTCTCCCTAGCAGAATGAATAACAGGCCGTTGCCGGAAGTGGAAATTGTGGATATGCGGGAAGAGCTTAAAGAAGGAAATCGCTCGATGTTTTCGCGAGTGCTGCTAGAAAAGCTAAAAGTCCGTCTGGAAAGACAGGAACAGACCGTATTATTCCTGAATAAACGAGGTCATTCTTCTTTTGTTATGTGTCGTGATTGTGGTTATGTGGTAAAATGTCCTCATTGTGATATCAGCTTAACCTATCATCGCTATTCTAATCAGATGAAATGTCATTATTGTGGATATGAAGACCAGACGCCGATTGTTTGTCCTGACTGCAACAGCGAACATATACGCTATTTTGGCACAGGGACACAAAAAGTCGAGGAAGAACTCGCCAAGGTAATACCAGAAGCAAAAGTTATACGGATGGATGTTGATACAACAAGCCGTAAAGGTTCCCATGAGAAGCTTTTGAGGGAATTCCAGGAGGGTAATGCAGACATATTGTTAGGAACACAAATGATTGCAAAAGGACTGGATTTTCCGAAAATCACGTTAGTCGGAGTACTTTCAGCAGACACGATGCTGCATTTGCCTGATTTCCGCTCCTCAGAAAAGACATTTCAGCTGCTAACCCAGGTCAGCGGCCGGGCCGGCAGGCATGAATTAGCCGGGGAAGTGATTTTCCAGACATACACGCCAGAGCATTACAGTATTGAATTGGCGAGTCTTCAAGATTACGACAGATTTTATCAGAGTGAGATGATGATAAGAAGAAGCCACTCCTATCCTCCTTATTACTATATAACACTAATAACTGTCAGCCATGAGGAACTGATGAAAACAGTAGCTGTAACAGAGCAGATTACCAATGTTGTACGTCATAAGCTTTCTCCTAAGACGGTCGTATTAGGCCCAGTTGCTTCCCCAATTTCCAGAATAAAAAATAGATATCGGTACCAGTGTCTGATAAAATACAAACAGGAACCAAACCTGAAAGAGGTATTGAAGTCGATTTTAGATCACTACCAAGGTGAAATGAGCACAAATGGTTTACAAATTTCGATAGATGTTAATCCTTATATACTAATGTGACAGCATTTTTTAAATAAAGAAAGATTATTAAGTACAGCCTTCAGATTTTTTGAGGGAAGTTTTCTTAATATATGTTATTGGAGGAAAAGCAGTGTCTGTAAGAAAAATAGTGCTGTCTCCTGATCCGGTTTTAGAACAACCGTGCACAGAGGTGACAGTTTTCGACAAAAAGTTAGCTAAATTATTGAATGATATGTATGAAACAATGATAGAATTTGACGGGGTTGGGCTAGCAGCACCTCAAATTGGTATCAGCAAACGCATTGCGGTTGTCGATATTGAGGATGAATCTGGAACGATTGAACTTATTAATCCTGTGCTGTTGTCTGCAAATGGAGAGCAAACAGGACCAGAAGGTTGCTTAAGCTTTCCAGGTCTTTACGGGGAAGTAAGCAGACCTTTCTCTATTAAAGTCCAGGCGCAAAATCGCCGAGGGAAAATGTTTACGATTGAAGCAGAGGATTTTTTAGCAAGAGCAATTTTACATGAGATGGATCATTTGGACGGGGTGTTGTTTACTTCTAAAGTGTCTCGTTATCTAGAAGAAGATGAACTTGAAGGAGTGGAGAGCTGATGACGAAAATAGTATTTATGGGTACACCTGATTTTTCTGTACCGGTATTGCAGCGCATAATAGAGGACGGTTATGAAGTCATTGCGGTTGTCACACAGCCTGATCGTCCTGTCGGCAGAAAAAAAGTGCTTACTCCTCCACCAGTAAAAGTTGAAGCAATAAAGCACGGCATACCAGTCTATCAGCCAGAGAAAATACGTCAATCTGAAGAATTGGCTCAAATTATTGCATTGAATCCAGATTTGATTGTAACAGCAGCATTTGGCCAGATTCTGCCAAAAGAGCTTCTTGATGCACCGAAACTTGGCTGTATAAATGTCCATGCGTCTCTATTGCCTGAACTTAGAGGCGGAGCGCCAATCCATTACAGCATCATCCAAGGAAAAGAGAAAACTGGGATTACCATTATGTATATGGCAGAAAAACTCGATGCGGGAGATATCCTGACTGTTGCTGAAGTGGCGATTGAGGAAGAAGATACGGTCGGCTCCTTGCATGATAAACTGAGTGAGACAGGCAGTGAGCTTTTGTCAAGCACATTACCTAAGTTGATTGCCGGTGAATTGACACCGATACCTCAGGATGAAGAGAAGGCTACATTTGCGCCGAATATTAAAAGGTCTGATGAAAGAATTGATTGGTCAACATCAGGAGAGCAGATTTATAACAAAATTCGCGGCATGAATCCATGGCCCGTTGCCTTTACAGAGTATGAGAACAAGCCGATGAAAATATGGGGCGCAACAAAGATAGATAGACAGACGGATGCTCTTCCAGGCACGATTGTAAGCATCGAAGAAGACGGACTAATTGTTGCGACTGGCAGCGGTTCGTTCATAAAGATTACGGAACTACAGCCTTCAGGCAAGAAAAAAATGACAGCTGACGTTTTTCTGCGTGGAGCGGGAGCGAAACTTGCTGTCAATGAATTATTAGGAGTTATCAATGAAAACTAATAAGCAAAACGTCAGGGAAGCAGCACTTGGAATTTTAGAGAGCATAAACAGCAACCAGGCATACAGCAATCTGCTGTTGAACAGCAGCATCAAAAAAAATGAAATACCGCAGAAGGATATCGGGCTCTTGACAGAAATCGTCTATGGCACGCTGCAGCGGAAAATGACCCTGGACTTCTACTTGGACCCTTTTTTGACGAACAGGAAAAAGATTGAAGGATGGGTTATCTCTCTTTTGCAAATGACACTGTATCAGCTCGTTTTTCTGGACCGAATTCCTGATCATGCAGCCATTAATGAGGCAGTTGAAATCGCTAAAAGAAGAGGTCATAAAGGAATTGCCGGGCTTGTAAATGGTGTTTTGCGCAATGTTCAAAGAAAAGGGCTTCCTTCTTTTGATTCAATCGATGACCCTGCAGAAAGGCTTTCCATCGAGATGAGCCATCCATTGTGGCTTGTCAAACGGTGGATAGACCAGCTTGGTTTTGAAGAAACAAAAAAAATGTGCGAAATTAATTTGACTGCGCCTGTGCAAACAGCGAGAGTCAATACAACAAGAACCACAGTTAGTGAGTGTCTGCGCAAGTTAGAGCAGGAAGGTTATCAAGTTGCTGCAAGCGACATTATTCCAGAAGGCATTCAAGGCCTTAAAGGTAATCTGGCTAATTCTGATTGTTTTAAGGAAGGTTTGTTGACAATTCAAGACGAGAGCTCTATGATTGTTGCTTATGCCCTTAATGTGGAGGGAAAGGAAACAGTCTTGGATGCATGTGCTGCACCAGGAGGAAAGTCGACACATATTGCCGAGAAACTTGATAATGGAGGCAATGTGCTGTCTGTTGATTTGCATGAGCATAAAGTGAAGCTTATCCAGCAAAATGCAAAAAGGCTCCAACTGGACAATATTAACACAAAAGCAATGGACAGCCGCCGTCTGCCTGAAGAACTCGAGAAAGAATCCTTTGACAGAATTCTGCTCGATGCCCCATGTTCCGGTTTTGGGGTTATGAGGAGAAAACCTGATATTAAATATGCTAAGAAGGAAGCGGATATCGGCCGTCTTCATACGATTCAGCTGCAGCTGCTTGAATCATTATCTCCGCTGCTGAAAAAAGGCGGGACAATGGTATACAGCACTTGTACAGTTGACGCGGCTGAGAATGAAGCAGTATTGGAACAATTTTTAAAAGACAATGATCAATTTGAAAAAGATACAAGTTTAGTGGAACGATTGCCTGCATCGATTCAAAAATATGCAAATGGGCATGAGCTTCAGGTATTACCACAATATTTTGGCTCTGACGGCTTTTATATTGCGGCATTAAGAAAGAAGGTGCAATAAATGGAACAAGTTAAATCATCAAGAAAAAAACAAACAGCAGAACCAACAATCCCATCTATATACTCTTTGCAGCTGGATGAGCTGAAAGGCTGGTTAAAGGATCATAACGAACCAGCGTTCAGAGCAGATCAAATATTTGAATGGCTTTATAAAAAAAGGATTACTTCCTTTGAAGATATGTCTAACCTATCTAAAAATCTTCGCCTGCTTTTACAGGAGAATTTTACAATTACAACGTTAAAAACGATAATTGAACAAACATCAAGTGACGGTACTATTAAATTTTTATTTGAACTTCATGATGGATATTCCATTGAAACAGTTTTAATGAGACATGATTATGGTAATTCTGTATGTGTAACGACACAAGTCGGCTGCCGTATCGGCTGCACATTCTGTGCTTCTACCCTTGGCGGATTAAAAAGAAACCTGGAAGCAGGAGAAATTGTCGCTCAAGTCGTAAAAGTACAGCAAGCCCTTGATAAATTGGATGAGCGTGTAAGCTCTGTCGTAATCATGGGAATCGGTGAGCCTTTTGATAACTTCAACAGCATGCTCAGCTTCTTGAAAATCATAAACCATGATAAGGCGTTGAATATCGGTGCTAGACATATCACCGTTTCGACAAGTGGGATTATCCCGAAAATCTATGAATTTGCAGACCAGAACATGCAAATAAACTTTGCAGTTTCTCTTCATGCTCCAAATACGGAAATCAGAAGCAGATTAATGCCGATTAACAGAGCATACAAGCTTCCTGATTTAATGGAAGCAATCCGTTACTATGTTGATAAAACAGGACGAAGAGTAAGCTTTGAATATGGTTTATTCGGAAATGTTAATGATCAGGTAGAACATGCAGAAGAATTGGCTAAACTTGTAAAAGGCGTTAAATGCCATGTAAACCTAATTCCTGTAAACTATGTTCCAGAACGTGATTACGTTCGTACACCAAAGGATCAAATCTTCCTGTTCGAGAAAACGTTAAAAGACCGCGGTGTAAATGTAACTATCCGCAGAGAACAAGGTTCAGACATAGATGCTGCTTGCGGCCAGCTTCGCGCGAAGGAGAGACAAGAAGAGACGAGGTGATAACTTTTGAGTCAAATTTTCATGACAGATAAAGGAAAAGTCAGACAGCATAATGAGGATAGTGGAGCAATATGCTTCAATAAAGCCGGACAGCGCCTTGCCATCGTAGCAGATGGTATGGGCGGCCACCGTGCCGGTGATGTTGCCAGCCGTTTAACTGTTGAACATCTAGCAGGTTTTTGGGAGAACGCCGAAGCGATTATGACTGCAGACGCAGCTGAAAGCTGGTTAAAATCTAATATTCTTGAAGTTAATCGGATTGTATTACGTCATGCCCAGGAAAATCCAGAATGTGACGGAATGGGAACAACTATTATAGCTGTTATCAGTACAGACAGTTTTTCTACGATTGCTCATGTTGGTGATAGCCGCTGCTATCTTTATAATGAAGACGGCTTCAAGCAGCTGACAGAGGATCATTCTCTTGTGAACGAACTAGTGAGGATGGGACAAATCACTAAGGAGGATGCTGAGCATCATCCGCGTAAAAATGTTGTGCTCCGTGCCCTAGGCACAGATGAGCAGCTTAACATAGACTTGATCACGATCGTTTTTGAAAAAGGAGATGTTATTTTCATCTGCTCTGACGGTTTGTCTAATAAAGTGGGAGACAATGAGATTAAGGAAGTGCTTGAGTCTTCCGAAACTTTGGAACGAAAAGCTGGATTTTTAATTGAAACAGCCAATAAGAATGGCGGCGAAGATAATATAACAGTCATTATCCTTGAATTTTTTGACAGCAATAAAGCAGGTGAAACAAGATGATGATAGGCAAAAGGATAAGTGGCCGCTATAAAGTACTCGATATGGTTGGCGGCGGGGGAATGGCCAATGTTTATCTTGCCCATGATATGATTCTTGACCGTGATGTAGCGGTGAAGATGCTGCGTCTTGATTTTGTCAATGATGAAGAATTCATCCGTCGTTTTCACAGAGAAGCACAATCGGCCACAAGTTTGGCACATCCTAATATCGTCAGTATTTATGATGTCGGCGAAGAAGGAGACATCTACTATATTGTCATGGAATATGTGGCAGGAGACACCTTAAAACAATACATACAAAAACACTCTCCCGTGCATATTGAAACTGCAATAGATATCATGAGACAGTTGACGTCTGGAATCTCTCATGCCCATCAAAACAATATTGTCCACAGGGATATAAAGCCCCATAATATTTTAATTGATAACCATGGCAATGTTAAAATAACGGATTTTGGCATAGCGATGGCATTAAGTGCAACAAGTATTACGCAGACAAACTCAGTCCTCGGATCTGTCCATTATTTATCGCCAGAACAAGCGCGAGGCGGAATGGCAAATAAAAAATCCGATATATATTCACTAGGAATAGTCATGTTTGAGCTGCTGACAGGGAGACTGCCGTTCTCAGGAGAATCAGCTGTTTCAATTGCCTTAAAACATCTTCAGTCAGAAACGCCGAGTGTTAGGAGATGGAACAGCGATGTTCCCCAAAGCGTTGAAAACATCGTCTTAAAGGCAACTGCAAAAGATCCATTTCATCGCTACAGCAGCATGGAAGAAATGGAAGAGGATTTGCGGACAGCACTAGAGCCGGAGCGGATAAATGAACCGAAATTTCATGTTCCATTGGACGATGAAGCAACAAAAGCAATTCCGATTATAACCGATGACCGCAGTTATCCTAATTTAGATGAAACGATTGTCCATGCGAAAGAAGAAAAGCATGATAAGGAAGAGCCTAAGGAGAAGGCAAGCAAAGAGAAAAAGCAAAAAAAGCCAAAAAAGAAAGGGAAAAAGCTGACAATTGCTTTAGTATCTACATTTTTGGTTTTAGTTATTCTTGCAATACTAACAGTGACACTTTTTCCTGCAATGTATATTCCTGAGGAAGTAGCTGTCCCTGATGTTGCTGGTTCGACAAAGGACGAAGCTATATCTGAACTAAAAGCGGCTGGTTTTAAAATCGGTGAGATAAAGACACTAAATGACGAAGACGTGGATGCAGGTTCTATTATCCGCACAGCACCTAAAGCAGGGAATAATGCGAAAAAAGGTGCAACAATCGCTCTGTATGAAAGCTTAGGGAAAGAGAAATATGAACTGGATGATTATATCGGCAGGGAATATGAAGATGTTGTGAAGCTGTTGGAGAAGCAAGGCTTTAAAAAC
Source organism: Bacillus sp. (in: firmicutes) (assembly GCA_031179905.1). Classification (GTDB taxonomy): domain Bacteria; phylum Bacillota; class Bacilli; order Bacillales; family Cytobacillaceae; genus Niallia. Next base: position 13,210 of record JAPSHL010000080.1, read on the forward strand.
ATCAGCAAAGCAGAGGTTTTTGACGAATCACAGCCATCTGGAACTATCCTTGATCAAGACTTTGAAAAAGGAGATGAAGTTGTTCCGGAAGATGCTGAGATAGAATTTACAATCAGCAAAGGAGCCCAGCTTATTAAGCTGACAGATTTGGCTGGCTATACAAAAAAGGAAGTCAATGATTATATTGATGAACAAGACTTAGCAGTGACTTTCACTGAGGAGTACAGCGACACCGTCGATGAAGGAAAAGCCATCTCCCAATCTCCAGAAGCGGGTACGAATGTGCGGATTGGCGCCCAAGTTTCTGTTGTGCTTTCAAAGGGTAAGGAAGAAGTGCCCCCTAAGGAAGTGACACAGGAAATCACAATTCCGTTTGAACCGACTGAAATGACAGAAGACGGACAGCCAAAACCACAAGAAGTAAAAATATATATTGGCGATTTGGAAAATAATATGACAGAGCCAATTGAAACCTTTACCATCACGGAAACGACAAAAAAGACAATTACACTAAGAATCCCAGAAGGGGGAAAAGGCTACTATCGTGTGTTTCGCGATCAAAGTGTCATCATTGATGAAGAAGTGCCATATCCAGGTTAAGGAGCGTTATAATCTATGCCAGAAGGCAAAATCATTAAAGCATTAAGCGGTTTTTATTATGTGATTAGCAATGGAGAGATTACACAATGCCGTGGCAGGGGTGTTTTTCGTAAGAATAAAATTACCCCTCTAGTTGGCGACGAAGTTGTATTTCAGGCAGAGAACGAGACGGATGGTTATGTTTTGGAGGTAAAGGAGCGTAAAAATGAACTGATTCGGCCGCCGATTGCTAATGTGGATCAGGCTATCCTTGTATTTTCCAGTGTGGAGCCGGATTTCAGCACTGCGCTGCTGGATCGTTTTCTCGCATTGGTCGAATTCAACCGAATTGATCCAATAATTTGTATCACAAAGATGGATTTAACAAGTGTTGAAGGCGCAGACAGAATGAAGGAATTTGCTGCTTACTATGAGCAAGTCGGCTATAAAGTCATTCTTACTTCCTCTGAAACTGAACAGGGCATTGAAACACTGCTTCCCGTATTAAGCGGAAAAATATCCGTTTTTGCAGGTCAATCTGGTGTTGGAAAATCGTCTCTTTTGAATGCTATCCGTCCTGATTTAAG
>JAPSHL010000081.1 GCA_031179905.1 Bacillus sp. (in: firmicutes)
ATTTACATCCTTGGCATGATTGTGCACAACAAGCATGTGACGGACGCTTTTGAAGAGGATGGCATCATAACGTTAGATGGTAAGAATCGCAAGGACATTATTGAAAAAGTGGATAAAGGGACTGTCATTTTCACAGCCCATGGTGTATCTCCTGAAATCAGGGAAATCGCCAAAAATAAAGGCCTTGTGACACTTGATGCGACTTGTCCTGATGTAACAAAAACACATGATTTAATTCGTGAGAAAGAAAAAGAAGGCTATTATATCATCTACATTGGTAAAAAAGGGCATCCAGAGCCAGAAGGTGCTGTTGGCGTCGCCCCGCACGCCGTATCATTGGTTGAAGCGGTTCAGGACATCGAAAACCTGGAAATCAAGCAAGATAAGATTATTGTGACAAACCAGACAACGATGAGCCAGTGGGATGTAGCAGATTTAATGGAAAGCATCAAAACGAAGTTCCCGCATGCTGAATTCCATAAGGAAATTTGCCTAGCAACACAAGTGAGACAAGAAGCAGTGGCACAACAAGCAGGTGAGGCAGATGTTCTGATTGTGGTAGGAGATCCGATGAGCAATAACTCCAACCGTCTTGCACAGGTTTCTGAAGAAATCGCCGGCACTCCTGCTTACCGTATTGCCGACGTGTCTGAACTGAAATTGGAATGGATTGAGAACGCGAAATCTGTTGCAGTTACAGCAGGAGCATCTACTCCAACACCGATAACAAAAGAAGTGATTAACTTCCTTGAACAATATGATTCGGAAAATGAAGAAACATGGGAAAGAGAAAAGAAAGTCCCATTAAACAAAATCCTTCCGAAAGTGAAGACAAAACAATAAAACAAAAGCGGTAAAGAACAAGGTTCTTTACCGCTTTTGTTTTATACAAACTGAAATGGATCTGTATGTAGACTTGATGGGAAGATATTAACCTTATAGCCTTTATCCTCACATAGAGATACAAGCTTATAAGCAACACCTTTTTTCATTACCTTTTCTACATTATGACCGGGGTCGATTATATTCAAGCCAAGCTCACGGGCATCTATGGCAACATGATAATACATATCGCCTGTAACATAGACATCCGCACCTTTTCTGATTGCATGAGAATAATATTTGTTGCCATCTCCACCCAATACAGCCACTTTTTTAACTTTAGCTTTCAAATCGCCAACTACTCTTACCCCTTTTACGTCGAGCCGCTTTTTAACATGTTCAGCAAAATCCGCGAGGGTCATTTCTTCTATTTTGCCGATTCTTCCAAGTCCAAGCTGCTCACCCTGCTGCCCTACATCGTAAATATCAAATGCGGGCTCTTCGTACGGATGTGCTTTTTTGAGGGCATTGATGACTTTCTTTTCAATTGATTGAGGGTAGATGGTCTCAATTCTCGCTTCGTCGACTGTCTCAAGCTTACCGGGCTCACCCTTAAATGGATTTGTATCCTGCTCCGGTTTAAACACACCCTGCCCTTGAGCTGTAAAGCTGCAATGGCTGTAATTCCCAATTGCTCCCGCACCAGCATCACCTAACGCTGTCTTCACTTGCTCTGTGTGATCTGTTGGAACATATACTGCTAGCTTTTTAAGCTTATCTTCATATGTAGGAACTAAAACTTCGCAATCTGTTAAACCCAATGCATCACTTAACAGATCATTGACTCCGCCTTTTGCCACATCTAGATTGGTATGTGCTGCATAAACAGAAATATCATGCTTAATCAGCTTTTGCATCAGCCGTCCTGCAGGGTTATCTGCGGTTATTTTCGTTAAGGCACGGAAAATCGGGGGATGATGGGCAATAATCAAATCCGTATTCAAAGAAATTGCTTCATCTACCACTTCTTCTGTAACATCGAGGGCAATCATAACATTCTGTACTGGCCTGCTCAAATCTCCAACTTGCAGACCGATTTTATCCCCCTCCATGGCATAAGCCTTTGGAGAAAATTGCTCAAATAATGCTATTAACTCAAATCCATTAATTGCTTTCATTCCCAAGCACCTCCTGTACAAGCGCAATTTTCCAATTAAGCTCCTGCCGTTTTGCTTCGGTTTCCTTTGTTTCAGTAGCTGTTTGCATGCGCTCAATTATTCTTTGCCAATTTTCTCTTTCTAACGTCCATTTTTTACGGAAGGCTTGATTTTTTTCCTTGCTCAAGAATGGACCAAGCAGAAGCTCTGCATCTATTTGTGAAGAATAAGAATCTTTACCATTTCCTTTTTCTGCAACAAGGACCTCGTAGATTTTATCGTCTTCTTCTATAATTTCTTCATTTACGAGTTTCCAGCCATTTTCCACAAGCCAAAGTCTGATAGAATATGCGCTTATATTCGGCTGCAAAACGAGTCTTTTAACGGAATCGAGCTTTTCCTTCCCATCATCAAGAATGGCTGCTATCAAAGCTCCACCCATTCCAGCGATTGTGATGCAATCCACTTCGCCCTTATGCACAACCTCCAGTCCATTACCTTTTCTTACAGATATGACATCTGCCAAGCCCTCTTGTTGGACTTGCCTGCGGGCAGATTGAAATGGCCCTTCCACTACTTCTCCTGCAATGGCAAAAGACGCTTTCTTTTTTTTCAGCATATAGCAGGGCAAATAAGCATGATCTGAGCCGATATCTGCGAATGCCGAACCTGCCGGTATGTATTTTGCCACTGTCTCAAGACGATTAGATAATCTGTCTGTATTCATTCTAAACACCACATTTCATTGCTATTTCTTTTACAAAGTTAATTATTCTATTACCTATTTGTAACATATTTATTTAAAAGAAGCCATAAGCCAACTGTTTTTTACCATAAGCTAGTGAAATTATAATTGCTACACTCTTTATTTAAGCCTGAAACGTTATAAAAATTAGAATCGCAAGCACCAGAAAGCCTATATAGGAGGAAATTGTAAAATAGATAAGTTTAAACTTTCTCCCTCCTATAAACCAGAGTAAACAATTTATCGTTAAAATAATATATAAGAATATTATTTTTTCTGGAAAAAAATAAAGAACAGCTTTGACGCTGAACAGGAGGACGATAAAAGCCGCAACTGTTACAGGGATATCATTCCCCAGCCCTTTAACCTGATAATAGAAAATGCCAGCTGCAGTTATTGTCAGAAAAATTAGTGAAATAGCCATTTGCAAAATGAAAGACAATTCAGTAAAATATAAGAAACCTACTGTTATTGGAATAAACAAAAAAAAGACTGCGCTGGAGATGATATGCTTTTGCCTTTGTTTTTGCTTTGGTAGCTCTTCCTCCTCTATTCTATTGCCTTCTGTGTAGAGGGTAAGCAAGTAATCGCAGTAATGTTCGGGAAGCATTTTATTTTTTTTCCAATAAAGTATTTCTTGGATAATAACTGTTTTTCTATTATCCTTCATGGGCAGCACATCCTTCATGTTAATACGGTTAAAAAAAAAAGAAACAGCCACTTCTATTGTAAGAAGTAAACTATTTCTTGGCAATGCTTACTTTAATATTATCTACTCATGCTTTACTCTAAGAAATCTTTTAGTCGTTTACTGCGGCTCGGATGTCTAAGCTTTCTTAGTGCTTTTGCTTCTATTTGGCGAATACGCTCGCGTGTTACACCAAATACTTTGCCGACTTCTTCAAGTGTTCTTGTACGTCCATCATCTAAGCCGAAACGAAGTCTTAAGACATTTTCTTCACGGTCTGTCAATGTATCGAGGACATCTTCAAGCTGCTCTTTAAGAAGTTCGTAAGCTGCATGTTCAGAAGGGGATGTCGCATCCTGATCTTCAATGAAGTCTCCTAAATGGGAATCATCTTCTTCCCCAATTGGAGTTTCTAAGGAAACAGGTTCTTGGGCGATCTTTAAGATTTCTCTTACTTTATCCGGAGTCAGATCCATGTCTTCTCCAATTTCTTCTGGAGTCGGTTCACGGCCTAAGTCCTGCAGTAGCTGACGCTGAACGCGAATCAGTTTATTGATTGTTTCAACCATATGAACAGGAATACGGATTGTGCGGGCTTGGTCCGCAATAGCTCTCGTAATAGCCTGACGAATCCACCATGTAGCATAAGTACTGAATTTAAAACCTTTTTCGTAGTCGAATTTCTCAACTGCTTTGATTAAACCCATATTTCCTTCCTGGATCAAATCCAAGAACATCATTCCGCGGCCAACATATCTTTTAGCAATGCTGACTACAAGTCTTAAGTTAGCTTCAGCAAGACGGCGTTTTGCCTCTTCGTCGCCTTCCATAATACGTTTTGCCAATACAATCTCTTCTTGTGCAGAAAGCAAGTCTACACGTCCAATTTCCTTAAGATACATACGTACAGGATCATTTATTTTAACGCCAGGAGGCACACTTAAATCATTAAGATCGAATTCTTCCTCACCTTTGGCAAGTTCTTGAACATTCGGAGGCTCATCCTCGCCATCTCCAACAAGTTCTATTCCTTGATCACCTAATACCTCATAGAACTCATCCATTTGATGGGAGTCTAATTCAAAACTGGCTAGTTTTTCTGCAATATCATCATATGCAAGCACCCCAGTTTTCTTTCCAACTTCTGTTAATTGTTCTTTTACCTGATCAAGGGTCAATTCCGTTTCAACCTCTTTTGAACGGGCTGACTTTTCAGCCATATGTCCCCCTCCTTCCAAAAAATCAAGACAATCAAAATTTATTTTAATGATTTTACTAACAACATGACTTCCATTCCTATTTCTGCTGCCTTTAGAAAATCATTTTGTCGTTCTGCTTCTTTTTGCAATGCTTTTTTTTCATTGATTTCAAGCATTTTCTCATAATTCAACAGCTGTTTTAAATAATCGGCAAGCTCTTGGTCATTAACCTCTTCATTTACTTCCATCATATCAATGTCTGCTACAATCCGTTGCAGCTCACCGTCACGGATAAAGTTTAGAAAGGCGCTTGAATCTGAGCTTTGTCCTGTTTCATAAAAAGCCAACAAGTAAGTGAAAATCGCCTGATGTTCATCGATATTGAACGTCCTGTCCTGCAATGCAGCCTGGACCTTCAATGTAATATCTTCACTTTTAAGCATATGTGCTATCAGTCTTCTTTCGGCAGTATGATATGCCGGCAATAAACTATTGGATCTTTTTCTTACACTATATTGCTTAACTGGTGCATTAATGCTTTTATTTGGCTTATTTATTATACGCCTGCCGGCTAGCTCTTCCTCCTGCATCTTTAATGCTTCAAGAGAAATGGCAAACTCGGAAGACAGCTGTCTTAGGTAGAGATCTTTTTCAACTGCATTTTCAAGCTGAGCAATTTCTCCCAATACTTGTTCTATAAAGACGAGCTTATCTCCTTCATTTTGCAGATTTTTTCCTCTGCGGTAATACACTAACTTAAAGCTCATGTAAGGAACACTCGCCTGCATGATTTCATGCTGCAGTTTTTCTTCCCCAAATTTGTTTAGATAATCATCCGGATCCATACCAGCTGGGAGCATGACGACCTTAACTGTACAATTAGCAGCTGCAAGCATCTTCCCTGCCCTGTAAGCCGCTTCAATCCCGGCAGAGTCCGAATCATAACAGATCGTAACCGTTCGGGAATTCCTTTTCAAAAGAGCGATATGCTCCTCTGTAAGGGATGTACCCATTGTTCCGACACTGTTTTCCACACCTGCACGGCTTGCAGCAATTACATCGGCAAACCCTTCGAACAGGACGGCGTGCTGTGTTTTCCGCATGCCAGGCCTTGCCAAATGAAAATTATAAAGGGTGCTGCTTTTATTAAAAATTGGTGTTTCTGGGCTATTTAAATATTTTGGAGTAGAGTCTCCTAATGTTCGCCCAGAAAATGCAATAGTATTGCCATTACGGTCAAAGATAGGAAACATAATCCGATCGCGGAACCGGTCAAAATATTTTTCCCCTTTTTCGCTTTTAATGATCAAACCGGCTTTTACCAATAAAGAATAATCATATTTCTTTAAATACTTTACTGCGAAATCCCATTGATTTGGTGCATATCCTATCTGGAACTTCTCGATTACCTCTTTTGTGAAACCCCTGTTAAGTAAATACTGTAAAGCATGCTCACCATCCGTTGTGTTTAGAAGCAAATGATGGTAAAATTTAGTTAGTAAATCATGTGCATCCATCATTTGCTGCAGGTCCTTGGAAATGGCGGGCTTATCGCCTGACTCTTGCAGTTCTACACCCAAATCCACATTAGCCCTTTCCGCCAAATGGAATGCGGCTTCCTGGAAGGAATAGCCATTAATATCCATCAGGAAGGTAAAGACATTTCCACCTGCATGACAGCCGAAGCAATGGAATATCTGCTTTTCAGGTGAAACGGAAAATGACGGGGTTTTTTCGCCATGAAATGGACACAACCCTAAGTAATTGCGTCCTTGCTTTGTTAAAGCTACATGCTCCCCAATGACTTCAACTATGTCAATTGCTTGTTTGACCTCGTTTACCTTTTCATCAGGAATGCGCTCAACCATTTTCAACACATCTCCCTACTACTAACTTTCCTATAAATAAGACATTCGACACAATCAGCTTATTCTCCTGCAACTTTCGACAAAACGATTGCCAAACTTTTTTTAAACTTTTGCCGATCTTTTTCTTCGAATGGCTTTGGCCCTTTACCGTATATGCCTCTTCTTCTTGCCTTTGCAGAAAGATAACGCATATCAAGCGCTGTCCCGATATCCTTTTCCTCAAGGATAATTCCTCTTGGAGTTAAGACATGCACGATTTTCGGCAGTAAGGTTGCCGCCAGACCGATATCCTGTGTCACCACAATGTCATTTGCCTTAACGGCATTCATAATAAACATATCTACTGCTTCCTTGCTACTGTCAACATACTTCCAGTTTGTTCCGTCTTCATGCAGTTTCATGTGAGCATAGGAAGCGATAAAAATTACCTCTATAGATTTGCTTGTAGCCATTTCGACAATTTCTTCTTTCACAGGACAAGAATCAGCGTCAACATATATGATGCAATTATCCAATGTACTAATAATTCTACATCACTCCACATATTCCTTCTTTCACGAATACTTTTTCGTAGAAAGAGACGTTGTCGAAAATTATTTTTTTCTTCCTCTTGACTTCTCACAGTAAATAGTTTATTCGTTATGAGCCAAGTCTAAACCTATTTACAATACTTTTTTATCACAATTTTCTATTATAGTACAGAAATTAGGTAAATACCATAAGTTTTTTGAAAAAAACAACAACATTTTCAAATGAATGTTAAAGAATTATTCCGGAAAAAGAGAATGATCCTGCCTTAAATGCCTAAAGGTCCTTCTGGGATTTTTCAAAACTGGTTGTTTTTGGCACGATAATATAAATTAAAAATAATATTGGCTGTTTCTTCAACCGCTTTGTTCGTTACATCAATTACTGGGCATTTAATTCGATCCACAATATTCTCAAAGTATTCTATTTCTTGTTCAATCCGCTCAATTTGCGCATAGCTTGCACTGTCACTTAAACCAAGAGAAATCAGCCTTTCTTTGCGGATGTTATTCAATTTTTTTGGGCTGATCTTTAAACCGAAGCATTTATGTGCCGGTACTTCAAATAGTTCCTTTGGAGGATCCACTTCAGGCACAATCGGAACATTGGCAACCTTCACTCGCTTATGAGCAAGAAACTGGGATAGAGGAGTCTTGGAAGTTCTTGAAACACCAAGCAAGATAATATCTGCCTTTTCCAGTCCCCGCGGATCTCGTCCATCGTCGTATTTAACTGCAAATTCAATCGCTTCTACTTTTTTAAAATAGTCCTCGTCCAGCTTTCTAACTAGACCTGGTTCAAAAAGTGGTGTTTTTCCCCAAAGCATCTGGAATTGATCAATAATAGGCCCGATGATGTCAGCAGCATAAACACCTTCTTCAACTGCCAGTTCCTGCATATATTTACGCATCTCCGGCTTTACTAACGTATAAGCAATCATGCCGTGTTCTTGTTTAGCCTGGCGGATTACATCGCGGATATTTGACTTATCCTCGACAAAAGGAAACCTTTTAATCGATACATTCACATTATGGCCGGAAAACTGGCTGATTGCAGCTTTAGTCACAAGCTCTGCTGTCTCTCCGACAGAGTCGGATACTACATAGATGATTTGCCTTTCAGTCATGATTCAACCTCCTCTTAAATCTGTTCATTAGATAAGTCTACAAGAGCTTTTGTTATATTTGTTTTCGTTACTCTGCCGATTACCTTCAGGCCATCTATCTCTTCCTGAACCACTGGCAACGAATCTATTTCTCGGTCTATCAGTTTTTTCCCAACATCTACAAGCTTATCGTCCAAATAACAGTAAGTGATATTTGGCATCCTCGTCATGATGATGGTAACAGGCAATGACGACAATTCCTGCTTGCCAATACTTGCCCGGAGCATGTCCTTTCTAGAAACAACTCCAGCAAGAAACTCGTTTGCATCGACGATAAAAATAGTGCCTACATCCATGGTAAACATTGTGACGATTGCATCATATACAGATGTTGTATCATTTGCTACAACAGGACTGGAATAATAATCCCGAACAATTAGGTTATTGATGTTTTCTGTCTGCTCTGATGTTTTACCAGTATAAAAATAGCCGACTCGCGGCCGTGCATCAAGAAAACCTGACATTGTCAAAATAGCAAGATCAGGGCGTAATGTCGCTCTAGTTAAATGTAAGGATTCTGCAATCTGCTCTCCTGTAATGGGGCCATTTTCTTTAACAATTTCCACAATTTGCTGTTGGCGTCTATTCAGTTTTATCGTTTATTCACCACCTTCGCAAAAATCAGCAAAACCTTCTATTTTAAGAAAGTTATTAAAAATAAAGCAGGTGGAGAAATCTCCACCACCGCTGCTTTAGATTTTGCTTATTTCACCAGAATTTCCGAAACATATGCAAACTTTTTAATTACTTCAGCAAGCTCCGTCATTTGGTTTAGTCTATTTTCTTTCAATGATGGATTATCTGCCATTACCATCGTATTGTCGAAATACGATGCAATTATTGTTTCAAGGGAAGTGAGCAATTGGAAATACGTTTTCTCATCAGTATCTGCTGTGAGTTTATCTTTCACTGATTGCACTGCATTAAACAGATTACGCTCATCATTATTCTCAAATAGAGAAGGATCTACTTGACCTTTGCTCTCCGCTTTTTTAGAAATATTAATGACACGTGCTAATGCTTCAATACCATTTTTGAAGCCAACATCGTCCTTATGACTGTCAAGCACATTAGCTTTTCTCAGCAGACTTGCAGGGCTTCCTAATTCATCACCGAGAACTGCATCAATCAAATCGTAACGAATGCCTTCTTCCTGCAGGATATGCTTAATACGAGCCTTAAAGAAGTCGATAATATTTTTCAGCAATTCATGTTCAGATGCTTTTGCAATGTCTTTAACATTCTCAAGCGCCAAGCCGACAAGCTCTTCCACTGTCAAGTTCCAATCCTTATCCATTAAGGTTTGCACGACTCCTGTTGCCTGTCTTCGCAATGCATAAGGGTCCTGCGATCCAGTCGGTATCATGCCGATAGCAAAGAAGGAAACTATTGTATCCAGCTTTTCAGCTATTGCAAGTGCTGCTCCTTCGTTGCTAGAAGCAGTTTCATCGTCAGCATGACGAGGCATATAATGCTCATTGATAGCTTTTGCAACTGCAGGAGCTTCACCTTTTTGACCTGCATATTTTTCCCCCATGAGACCTTGAAGCTCAGGGAACTCATAGACCATGTTTGTTACAAGGTCAAACTTAGAAATCTGTGCAGCTCGATCTGCATTTTTCTTTTCTTCCGCAGAAAATTCCAGCTTCTCAGCGATTTTATTTGTTAAGCTTTGCACTCTTGCCACTTTTTCAGAAAGTGTACCAATTTCCTCATGGTAAACAATGGACTGAAGCCTCAACAACAACTTCTCAATATCTTGCTTCTGGTCTTCCTTATAGAAGAACGCAGCGTCTGCAAGACGTGCTCTCAACACTTTTTCATTCCCTTTTGCCACTTTATCCAAATGATTTTGATCTCCATTGCGGACAGTAATAAAGAATGGAAGCAGTCTTTTGTCTTTCGACATTACAGGGAAATAACGCTGATGCTCCTTCATGCTTGTAATCAACACTTCATTCGGAAGCTCCAGAAAAGATTCTTCGAATTTACCGTACAGGGCTGTTGGATATTCTACTAAGTTATTTACTTCCTCCAGCAAATCTGTATCAATAGGAATAACCCAATCATTTTCTTCTTCAATTTTTTTAATTTGTGAAAGAATAGCTGCTTTTCTTTCTTCTGGATTTACAATGACAAACTGGCCTAGCAGCGCCTCTTTGTATTCGTTCGGTGCTGAGAAACTGATCTCTTCACCAAGAAAACGATGGCCAGTTGATTTACGGTCTGTCTCTACACCAGTAATCGAAAACGGAATGACTTTGTCGCCAAATAATGCTGCCATCCACTTAATTGGGCGGATATAGCGAAGGTCATTATTTGCCCAGCGCATATTTTTAGGGAATGACAAGCTCAAGATAATGTCTTTTAATCCAGGCAGCAAATCAATGGTTGCTTGCCCTTTAATGAATTTTTTGATATGCACATATTCAACACCGTTGATTTCTTTGAAATAAATATCCTCAACAGAGGCTTTATGTCCTCTTGTGAAACCTATCGCTGCTTTTGACCATTCCCCTTTTTCATCAAGGGCAATCTTCTTAGCAGGTCCTTTTGCTTCTTCCTCGATATCTTTTTGTGCTTCGTCTAGCTGACTCACAAGAACAGCAAGACGTCTTGGTGTGGAAAATGCTTCAACTGCAGAATACTGCAATTGCTTTTCATTCAGCCATACTTCCACCTTTTCTTTTAAGCTGTTCATGCTGCTTGTTACAAAACGGGCAGGCATCTCTTCTAAACCGATCTCTAGCAATAAATCTCTCTGACTCATACTAATCAAACCTCCTTGCCTTTTAAAATTGGGAATCCTAATTTCTCGCGCTCTTCATAGAATGTTTTTGCCACTTTACGTGCTAAAGTTCGGCATCTTCCAATATAGCCGGTGCGTTCTGTTACAGAAATGGCACCTCTCGCATCAAGGAGATTAAAAACATGGGAACATTTTAAAACATAATCATACGCTGGATGTACAAGTCCTTCATCCATTTGGCGGTGTGCTTCTTTCTCGTATATGCCAAACAGATTGAAAAGCATATCTACATCAGAAGTTTCAAAAGTATATTTGCTGTGCTCATATTCTGGCTGATAGAAGATGTCTCTAATTGTAAAGCCATCTGTCCACTCTAAATCAAAAACATTCTCTTTATCTTGAATATAGGAAGCCAGTCTTTCAATACCATAAGTTATTTCAACGGAAACCGGCTTGCACTCCAATCCGCCAACTTGCTGGAAGTATGTGAATTGAGTTATTTCCATCCCATCAAGCCATACTTCCCATCCTAAACCAGCGCAGCCTAGTGATGGATTCTCCCAGTTATCTTCAACGAAGCGGATATCATGCTCTAAGGGATTAATGCCAAGTGCTTTAAGGGAATCCAAATAAAGCTCTTGAATATTATCAGGTGACGGCTTCATGATAACTTGGAATTGATGATGCTGGTACAAACGGTTAGGGTTTTCACCATAGCGTCCATCTGCCGGTCTCCTGGATGGTTCCACATAAGCTACATTCCAAGGCTCTGGACCGATAGCCCTTAAGAAAGTATAAGGACTCATTGTTCCAGCCCCTTTTTCTACATCATATGCCTGCATTAAAATACAACCATAGTCTGACCAATGCTTTTGCAAAGTTAAAATCATGTTTTGAATATTCATGTCAGCTTCAGCCTCCAAATAATTTATTTTTTTCTTGTCAATTGATAGACGCGAAAGAATTATGTATATGTTAATACAACAAAAAACTCTCGTCTCTATGCCAATAATTGACATAGGGACGAGAGTTAACCCGCGGTTCCACCCTATTTGCTGCATACTAGTGCAGCCACCTTCATGTAAGTGTTGCTCCATGAACGCCTTCCTTAAAGCTCTTGCGCCTAGCTTTCACTATTCTAGGCTCGCTGGATCAAGAGGAATTTAAGTACTACTTTCTTTTCAACGCAACTGTTTATTTACAAAAGATATTATCTAAAAAAAAATCAATTGTCAACCTTCATCTTAACTTCACGTAAATTCAGGCTGTTATTTCGTAAAGTCACTGCCAAAGCTTTTAATCGACTGAAGGAATTTTTTTGATTTTAAATACAAGCCTGAGTACTCATCATAATAGGCGGAAATAATTGTATTTAGTTCTTCCTTCGTCGATTCTTTGACAGAAATATTTCCAAGCCTTGCCAAATCAAAATAATAGAAAACTCGAAGCAGCTTAACAGCAGCCTGAGACATTTTATAATGATAAGGATCATGCTCCAGACAACGATGGCATAATAAGCCGCCCTCTCTAATAGAAAAGGAGAACTGACCGTCTGTTGCACCGCAGTTCGTACATTTATCTAAAACAGGATATAGACCTAAAACATTCAGCATCTTCATTTCGTAAATATTAGCTAAAATTTGTGCATCATAGCCTTCATTCATATAAGTCAATGTTTGCTGCAACAATTCAAAATGGAATGGATTAGGCTTTTTATCTTCTGTACAGCGGTCTGTCAGTTCAGCAACATAACTTGCATATGCTGTCAGCATTATATCTTCTTTTATGGAACGAAAGCTTGTAATCATTTCTCCTTGCTGCAAGAGTCCAAGGCCACTTGAGCGCTGCACTAGATAGTAGGCATATGTAAAAGGCTGGGTAACAGAAGAGAGCCTGCTATTCGTTTTCTTTGCACCCCTTGCCATTACACCAACCTTGCCCCATTCACGGGTATATAATGTTGTAATCTTATTTGTCTCGCCATAATCTGTCGTTCTAATGACGATGCCTTCACATTTTTCAAGCATCACCCACACCATCCCTATCTATGGGACAGACTATGAGATAGGATAATCAATATCTGCTAGTTCCTCATCTTGAGCATTCGGCATTTCATGATTAGCTTTTTCTAATTCCTTAAAAAGTAGATAAGTATCTATGCTACCTGTTTGCGAAAAAACCTTCCAGGTAAAGTCTAACATGATAAACCCCCACCTTTTTTTGATTTAATCTAGCTTGTTTATTGCCTTAACCTTATCATAGCCTGTCTTTATAAAAACATGAGACGAAAATATTGCTAATTTTGTTTCTGTATATTTATCTGTGATGCTATATCTTAATACTCGTCTTCTCTAAATCCAAAGTCTCTCAATTGGGTCATCTTGTTTCTCCAGTCCTTTTGCACTTTCACCCAAAGCTCTAAAAACACTTTATTTCCTAGCAGGTTCTCGATATCTGTTCTCGCTCTTTTTCCGATTTCCTTCAGCATACCGCCTTGTTTACCGATAATGATTCCCTTTTGCGAATCCCTTTCTACGACAATTGTCGCCATAACATGGACAACTTCATTTTGTTTTCTTTCCATTTTTTCGATAACAACTGCCAAAGAGTGAGGAATTTCCTCCCTTGTCAAGTGAAGAGCCTTTTCTCTAATTAATTCTGAAACGATGAACCTTTCAGGATGGTCTGTTACTTGATCAGCTGGATAGAATTGCGGTCCTTCCGGCATATATTTTTTAATTTGCGTTAGCAATGTTTCCACATTGTTACCTTCTAAAGCAGAAATAGGAATTATTTCTTTAAACGGATACTTTTCCTTATAGGAGTCAATCACACTAAACAGCTTATCAGGATGAATGGTGTCAATCTTATTTACTACTAGGAATATAGGTGTCTTGATATTCTCAAACTTCTCAAGAATGAATTCTTCGCCTCGGCCAAACCCTTCCTCTGCATTTACCATGAACAGGATTAGGTCCACTTCTTTCAGAGTGTTTTGTGCCACCTTCATCATAAAATCCCCAAGTCTGTGCTTCGGCTTATGAATACCGGGTGTATCAATAAAAATCAGCTGAGAATCATCTGTCGTTAGTACACCTTGCACTTTGTTTCTTGTTGTTTGCGGCTTATCGCTCATTATAGCAATTTTTTGGCCGATAACCCGGTTCAAAAATGTCGATTTCCCGACATTTGGGCGCCCGATTATTGAGATAAATCCTGATTTATGTTCATTATTAGTGTTATTATTTATGTTCATTTAATGCCTCCGATAAAAATACTCTTAAGCAGCAAGTTTTGCTGCTATAAATTTTTGAATGTCCATTTTTGTTAAATATCACTTTCCTACGCTTGGACAAAGCTTAAGAATGTTGCCTGCTATGCTCCGTACAGAAAAACAGGACAGTTATACGTACTTGCCGCAAACTT
>JAPSHL010000308.1 GCA_031179905.1 Bacillus sp. (in: firmicutes)
CCATACAAAAATTTTCAGTTTATAGTATCTTCCTGTAAAATTAAGAAAAAAAGGTTAAGAAAGGATTGGCGTTATGGGATATATCGAAGAGTTACGGCAAAAGGTTGGAAAGATGCCGTTAATACTAGTTGGTGCTGTTGTTATTATTACAGATGCTGATAAAAAAGTCCTCTTACAGGAAAGAACACATCCTCATAAAGTATGGGGGTTGCCTGGCGGTCTGATGGAATTGGCTGAAAGTACGGAAGAAACGGCAAAACGGGAGGTCTGGGAAGAAACCGGCTTGCATGTAGAAAAGCTCAAGCTTCTAAACGTCTACTCTGGAAAAGAGTTCTATACAGTTGCTGCAAACGGAGATCCCTTCTATTCAGTTACTGCTGCTTATTACACTAAGCATTTTAGCGGCCAAATAAAAGTTAACAAGGCAGAAGCTTTTAGACTGGAATTTTTTGATTTAGAGAATCTGCCAGTGAATATGGTTGGCAGTCACAGGCAATTTTTGCGAGACTATTTCGCCATGTCTAATAAATAAAGCAAGCGGCTAGATCATCCTAGCCGCTTGTTTTTTCCTATTGATATACATAACTATCAAACAGATCTATCATTTCTTGATCATCGTAAGTCTCTGCATAATCATAGGCAGTGTCACCGTATACATCTTCTATGTCCACCTCTGCTCCATTATCCAGCAAAAGCTGAAGAAGCTCAAGATCTGCATCTGCATACACTGCATACATTAGCGGTGTCATTCCGTCACCATCCTGAGAGTTAGGATCTGCACCACTTTCAAGCAAGGTTTGCACTGTATCAATGTCATTTTGATATGCTGCTTCATGAAGTTCCGTATAAACATCGTAATATAGATCTTCATCTTCTGGATATACATTTTCCTCTGTCATACCAGATTTAATGAATTCAGCAAAATCGGAATTTTGAACGAGTGAAGTAATTCCTGCAATAGCACCTACAATCAATGCGAAGAATATAATAACGCCCGCTGCAAATACTGAAATTCCTACCCACATTCCCCTTTTTGATTCCTTTAAAGGCTGCAAGTCTTCTCCATTATAAAAGGCCTCAATTGCATAAATCCTTTTCGGCAAATGAGGATGTGTTGACAGCTTTTCATTGAACCATACAAAGAAGCCGCTCTCCTTCTCCAATTGTTCCATATATGCCTGTTTATTAACTTTATTGTATAAAGTTGTCCCAATTCCAAGCATCGTCAATGCATTTTTTGCGGCGTCAAAAGAATGAACATAATATGCCGCTGTCCTGTCACAAGTATATTCGCATGCTCGTAAATATGCATTTCCCAGGAAAGGAATATAAAGTGCCGGTAACAGGAAAAATCCAAAATGAACATGTTTTCGTTTTAAGTGGGTAAATTCATGGGCCAGAATAAACATTACTTCCTTTTCAGCACCTCTATCGACCATCTCAAAAATACTGGAATACAAAACTACCATATTTCTACGCACAAATTTCGTCGCAAATGCGTTAAGGATGCCTTCTGATTCTAGTATATAAATATCCGGGAGCTTGCTTAGCTCAAGATCTTTAGCAATTCCAACCGCCTTTGAATACAGCTCAGGAAATTGATTTTCTCCCAGTTTAACTCCATTTCGTCTTATGCCCGCCATCGAGAGTGCATGTAAAAACAGCATAACTGCAATAACTGCAGCATAGATGATAATTCCGATAACAGAAAAAAGCAAAAAAATAAGCGTGCCGATACTAACGAGCAATACAAGCACAAAATAAATGTTCTCTCTAGGATGAACTAGCTGATCTTTTCTTATGTTTTCCAATTACATATCCTCCAAAAATGTTTATCGTTTTTGATTATAATGGAAAAAAAGGTGTTAATAAACATTTTTATTTCACTTCGTGTAAATTATTATCATAAAGTTCATAGTTTGTACCATATGATGATGTAAGAAGGAAGGCCAGGGGGTGGTATATTTATACAGTAATAATCAAATATTTTGTAAATTTGAGCAAATAATGTAGAATTAATAAGTAAATAGGGATACAATATTTATATAAGTTCATTATTATTCACTATAGCCATATGAAAAGGAGTTGTCTGTAAAGAAGAAAATTACATACGCTTGAAGAAATAATCTTCAAATAAGCTGTCGGTCGTAGGAATTTGCCAAAGGTTTGAAAAAAGGATAGGGAGTGGTTTATTGAAACCTTCAACTAACCGGATGTTAAACCGTATCAAATCCGTCTACATGTTTATTAGTAAGCGTGGAACAGTAACAACACAAGAGCTAGTGGAGGAATTTGGTATTACTCCTCGAACGATTCAAAGGGATTTGAATGTTTTAGCTTATAACGACTTGGTAAAGAGTCCCAGTCGTGGAAAATGGACAACAACTAGAAAAAAAGTGAAAATGACATCTTAAAACGTAGATTGATTATCAATAATATACTGCATCCTAAACGTGCAATATAAAAAAACGCCAAAATTGGTTTGGCGTTTTTTTATGCTGCATGTTTTAGTTTACTTCATAATCTTGCAGACTTTGTATTTCCTCTTCTGTCAGTTCCCTGTACTCCCCAAGCTCTAAAGTTTCGTCAAGGGCAAGCGGGCCCATAGAAATTCTCTTGAGATAAATGACCTTCTTGCCAACACTCTCAAACATTCTTTTGACTTGATGGAATTTGCCCTCTGAAATTGTAAGTTCAATATCAGAGGTTTCTCCAGATTTCAATATAACGAGATGCCCAGGTTTGGTTACATAGCCGTCATCAAGTGTAACTCCCTTTTTGAAGGACTCAATATCCTCTTCTGTAACAATTCCTTTTATGACAGCAAAATAAATTTTTGGAACATGCTTTTTTGGCGAAAGGAGACGATGGGACAGTTTGCCGTCATTAGTGAGCAGCAATAACCCCTCTGTATCCTTATCAAGCCGGCCTACAGGAAAAGGATTGTAAACCGCATCCTCAATCTCCAATAAATCAATTACTGTCTCTTCTCGCGCATCCTCAGTCGCGGAAATGACCCCTGGCGGTTTATTCATCATCAGATAAATAAACTCCTTATATTCCACAACTTCCCCATTTAATGTAATCACATCATGGTCAGGATCGACCTGCTGCTTAGCATCTTTAATAACTATATCATTAACCTTAACCGCCTTACTTTTCAAAAGGGATTTTACATCTTTTCTGCTGCCATATCCTATATTGGCTAGCAGTTTATCAATTCTCATTTTTTTCATATATCTTGCCGTCCGTTTCCTCATTATTATGTGTTTTATATTAAAATGGGAGCCTTAGCTTTCTTTTAATCGATTCAGCTCTCTCTCCTAGTAACATGTATACAAGCTTAGAGCGGTATGCCAGATATGCGTAAATCACTCCGCCAGCAATCGCAACAATTCCTACCATTATAAGAGAGGAAACGACTGATTCTGGTTTCAAGAATAATTTAAGCAGGCTGTATATAATTTCCGCACCAACAAACATTAGGAAAGTAAAACCAATAATTAATACACTTCTCCGCAGGACAAGTCTGAATGGATATTTCGCAAATACCTTTATGACAAAGATATTAATCAATATTGCAGCGGTATATCCTAATGCAGTTGCCAAAATGGCGCCGTTGGCTTCCCATCTTTCAATAAACGGCATATTTAAGCTCAGTTTGACCAATAGTCCAACTAAAAGACTCAAGACAGTAAATCTCTGCTCATTTATACCTTGCAGGATTGCGGCAGTGACAGCATACAAAGAAAAAAGAATAGCAACTGGGGCATATAAGCGCAGCACCTCTGTTCCTAAAGCCAAATCATCTGTCCCATAGAACAGACGATAAATCGGCTCAGCTAATACGGATAATCC